>CAZCKI010000037.1:0-13095 GCA_964498815.1 uncultured Burkholderiales bacterium | reverse complement strand
TAAATATGCAGGAGTCGCCGGGGAGGAGCTGCGTTCCGAAATTGCAGCTGCTGATGAAGGCCGCAAGCGCCGGAATAGTAAATGTATTCGAACTGCCGGTATCGAGCCCCGTCACTGTCAACGTAGATGCGGAAATATTGGTGACGGTGAAATCCGCATCGGCGAAAGATCCGACTCGCGTAATCGGATAGATACCGGGGTTCGGCGAAACGGTGATATTGAGGCCGGGCGCGTTGGCGATAGCCGCGCCACCGTGCAGCAGGGTGGCCGCCAGGCCGGTCGCAGCGAGCAGTGTGGCTAGCGCCCTAGCGCCTGCCCGAAAGAGGCTCGCACATGCCGGTAGACCGGCGCAATTCCACTGTCGCATGATCGCTTTCATTTCCATCCCACCTTGCCATTGACCGCCGGCCCGAGAACCGGCCCGCCAGAAGTACCCAATGTAATCCCTTGAGGGGGGTTATTCTATGAGAAATCGCACATTACCGGCCGGGTAGGTGACTCTTTCGCCCGGAGACAGGGGGCTTTCTGGTGCCGGGGGCGGCGGCATAAAATGCGCTTTCCCGCACCATTTCCCCCTATTTCCCCGCACAGGCCCCTCAATGGCGATCTTTTTGAAGGCGAAAGTCGATCGGCTGCCCGGCCTGACTCTTGCCGAAGGCGAAAATGGCGCGCCCTGATTTCCCGTACACTCGCCCGGTCTTTTTCCCGTTCACTCTTCCCGAAGGAGCATTGATGCAATCCCTTGCCAGATGGTCGATGCCGGTCCTGCTGTTGGCCGCAGTCGCCGCGCACGCCCAAGTGTTCGACAAGAAAAACGTCGAGAAATTCATGACCGAGATGGATCAGGCCCAGATCAAGCAAGACGCCGCCGGCATGGAAAAATTCCTGAGTCCCGCAGTCACAATCACCATGTCGATCACGCAGGCCGGCAAGAAGCAGACGACGGAAATGTCGCGCAGCGAATATATCGCCAGCGCCCGGCAAAACTTTGCCGCGGCGAAGGACTATCGCTACCAGCGCTCGAATACCAAGATCGAGATTGCCGGCGGCGGCAAGAAAGCCGTCGTCACCGCAAAGAACACGGAAAGCATGAAAATGCAGGGGCTGCCGGTCACGGGCGTCTCACAGGTCACGCTGACGGTGGAACTGATCGACGGGCAACCGATGGTAACTTCGGTGGTGGCGGACGGGACGGTCAAGTAGTTGCGGGGGCGGGCCGATTCCCCGCGCTGAAAATCGGCCCGGCCTCTCGCTGTTCGTCTAACTTCCTGCCGCTACGCTGCGGGCAATCCTAGCCCTGCCATTGCTGCTGGCGAAACGCCTCTTCCAGCGGCGGATTGCCGATATTGCCGGCGTAGTTCGCCATCACCGAGATGGCCAGCCCGGCGATCGCCTCGAAGATTTGCGTCGGCTCGAATCCCCCCGACAGGAACAGCGCCAGGTCGGCTTGGTCCAGGTGTCCGCGTTTTTCGATCAGGGCCCGGGTCAGTCCGGACAGGGCGGCGAGCTTGCGGTCGCGCGGCAATTCCCGGCCGCGGATCGCGGCGACCGCATCAGCGGCTACGCCTTCTTTCAGCGCCATCGCTGAATGGAAGGCCACCGCCCAGGCGCAGCCGTTGGTCACGGCATTGGTCAGTAGCAGGACCTGCTTCTCGCCGCCACCGAAGGTGCCGCCGTGGAAATTGACGAAGGCGCCGACGAAGCCGTTCACCAAGGTTGGGCTGCCCGCCATCATGGCGGCCAGGTTCGGCACCAGGCCAAAGTTCTGCTGGAGGCCTTGCAGCGCCGGGCGGGATTTTTCCGGGGCGGATTCGATTGTGTGGACTGGGAAGGTTTGCATCGCTTTCTCCGATTCAGTTGAGTGAGTGCGCATGCTAGATCATTCCCATTTGGATGATAATACCTGCCATCTGCATAACATTTATGCCCTACTGGAATATTAAAAATGGACCGAATCAAGGCGCTCACGGTGTTCATCCGGGTGGTGGAGACCGGCAGTTTTTCCAAGTGCGCGAGCGAGCTGGGGCTGGGCCAGCCCAGCGTCAGCAAGACCATCGACGCGCTGGAATCGGAACTGGGCGTCAAGCTGCTACGCCGCAGTACCCGCAGCCTGGCCCTCACCGAGGAGGGCAAGAAGCTGCTCGACGAAGCCCGCAAGGTGGTCGAAGCCTACGCCGAGCTGCTGGCGACGGCGCAACTGAAGGCCGTTCCACAGGGCATCGTGCGGGTCACCTGCCCGACCGCGCTGGGCTCGCTCTACCTGATCCCCAGGCTGCCAGCT
Organism: uncultured Burkholderiales bacterium; assembly: GCA_964498815.1. GTDB lineage: Bacteria > Pseudomonadota > Gammaproteobacteria > Burkholderiales > Usitatibacteraceae > UKL13-2. Next base: position 10,814 of record CAZCKI010000037.1, on the reverse strand, counting down.
TTCTCCAAAAAGCATCCCGACATCAAGGTCCACCTGAAACTGAGCGACACTTTCCTGGACCTGGTGGAAGGCGATATCGACGTCGCATTCCGGGTGGGCGAAATCGCGGCGGGAAATTTCGTGGCCAAGAAGGTCGGGCGCTTGCAAAGGATCGCCGTGGCCGGCGAGCCCTACCTCGCCGCGCATCCCGCGCCGAAAACCTTGCCCGACTTGCGAAAGCACAGCTGCATCGTGGTGACGAAAAACGGAACCTCCGCCATCTGGAGCACCGGCCAGCCCGACGGCGCCTCGCAGGCTATCGAAGTGCAAGGCCGCTACGTGGTCGACAGCCACCTCGCGGTGCGCGCCGCGGTGGAAGCGGGCCTGGGCATCGGGCTCGCGGCCCAATTCATTTTCGAGGAGCGGGGCCGCCTCGCCAAGGGCCTGGTGCGGGTCTTGCGCAAGGTTCCCTTCCAATCGTATCCGGTTCACATCCTGTTCCAGCAAGCGAAAAATCTGCCGGCGCGAACCCGGCTGTTCGTGGACTTTTTTTACGAGGATTTGCGGAAGCAGGCGTGGATGACCTGACGCCCCATTCAGATTGAGGGTGCGATGAGTCTACCGCTTCGCGGCAATCCTGCGTTCCACGCTCCGTAGCGTCAATTCCAGCATGGCGGCGCCGAGAAGCTGGTCCTCGTATTGACGATCGCCGCGCAGGAAGCGGCGATAGAGTTGACGCAGGACGTCACCATCGACCAGGCCTTGCTCGGCCAGCCTCGATTCTGCGAACAGTTTTTTCAGCAGCGTTGCGGCATCGCGGCTCATCGCGCCGTGCATGACATCGAGAAACGTTTCCAGGTGCGTGGGGTGCGGCACCAGGCGCGAGCAACCGAACGAGGTCAACACCTTGCGCTCGATGGTTCGATCGTTGCGCCAGGCGAACGGCAACGAGCGGCAGAATTCCACCAGTTCCGGCGTGCACAGAGGGCTGATCGGCCAGACGCCCTTTTCCAGATAGAGCGCGGCGACGGCGCCGGCGGACTCGATGGAGGATTTGTGCAATAACGACTCGGGAGCGGTATCCAGCACGCCGTCTCGGTACGCCTCGTCGGCCATCGCGGTGAAGGCCGGCATGGCATAGGCCACCGATCCCTCTGCGGAAGAATCGTTGCCCTCCTCCTCATCGCTTTCGTCAGTCTCGAACACCTCCCCCCACTGCAAGGTATTGAGCTCGTCGCCGCCCATGCCGGTAAAAATGAAATCGGCGCCGTCCGCTTTGGCGAGATCGAGAAGATGCCCCACCGCCTCGTCGTAGAACTCGCCGAACGGAATCACCGCATCGGCATGTACGCGGCGACTGGAGGGGCCGAATGGCGGATGATCCAGGGCCGGAAAGGAACGATCGAGGATGCCGAAGCGCTTGATGGTATCGGCCCTGCGACGCCGCTGCCAGGCGCCGTCCGGGCCGGGCATGATCATGCCGTACGAGCGCGATGGACCTTCGGCGATTTCACTCGCCGCTATTGCAACGATGGTGGAATCGAGGCCGCCGCTCAATTCGGTGGCGACCACCTGGTCCGGTTTCAGTATTCGCGAGCGCATCGACGCCGACAGGATTTCCCGGAACGCAGCCGTGACGCGGGCGCCGTGCTTGAGCTTTCGCGCGACGGCGTGCGTTTCGGCGGGCGGATACTTGATGGCGATGCGATCGAAAGGCGGCGCGCAGGTGGCGGTGGCGCGTTCGGTCAGCATTTGTATGTCGGGGAAAATGGTGCGGCGCGAGTAGGGGTGATCCAGTTCCGCCAGGTACATGGCAGCGAAGGCTGGATCCAGTTTGGCGTGGGGAAGTTCTGCATACAACGCCGAGACATTCCAATGCGCGTGCAGCACGCGATCGCGCATCAACAGGTAAAGCGGCGCCGTGCCCCAGCGGCCACAAAAAAACCGGACTTCCGCGGTCCCGCCGATGCGGGCGATCAACACGCAGGCAAAGTCCAGGGGCCACTGTTTCAGCTCGCGCAGTCGCGTATCCAGGGCGCGCTCGGACAGGATGGCGGCGCCGTGCCCGGCGGGTTCCGGCCCACTTTTCCGCTCGCGGACGATGAAGGCGGTACGAGTCGCCGAGGAGTGGCACTCTGCCTGCAAGGCGGGGTGCGCAAAGGGCTCGATGGTGCCGCGCCCGATAGCCCAGCCGCTCGCCGTCCTGACGGGAGATTGGTGAAGATCGAGCATGTGCAACTTGGCCACCAACATGAAAAAGTCCGCCCATGGCCCGCGGCATGCGGGCGCCTGAATCGTTACGTGAAAAGGTGAGGAAAAGAGCAGGAACGGGTCCCCTCGCGAGGGAACCCGCTCCCCGCCGACCGACGGGAACCGGCGGTCGGACCCGAACTAGGTCTTGTTCCTGCGTTTAGAATCGCGCTGGCCGCTAGTCTTGGCCATGGACACAGGCGACATTTTCTTCGCTGCCACGACGATTTTCTTTTTCTTGCCCTTCGCATCCCGCATACCGGCGATCTTGGCAGCGGGTGCGGCGACCTTTTTCTTCACTGCCACGACGACTCTCTTTTTCTTCTTTTTCGCGTCCCTGGGGCCTGCCACCTTGGCGGCGGGTGCGGCGGCCAATTGTTTCGCGGCCGCCACGACGACCAGCTTTTTCTTCTTTTTTGCATCCCTGGCGCCGGACACCTTGGCAGCGGGTGCAGCGACCATTTTCTTCGCGGCCGCCACGACGACCTTCGTCTTCTTTTTCGCGTCCTTGGGGCCGGACTTCTTGGTTCCGTCATCGGCCTTCTTCTTGCGCTTCGCATCCTTGCCGCCAGCTATCTTGCCCGCGGGTGCGGCGACCTTTTTCTTCGCGGCTGCGAGGGCGGGCTTCGCCTTGCGTCTGGTATCCGTACCGCCGGAAGCCTTGGGCAGGACGCGCTTCTTCTTGCCACCGGTGTCGGTGACGCCGCTGGGTTTTTTGATGACGACCGACTTCTTGCCCTTGGCGTCGTTTTTGCCGGCAACCTTTACCGCCGCCTTGACGGCCTTGCCGTCGCCGGCCCCGCCCGCGCTACCGCTGTCCTCTGCCTCGAACACCTGTGCACCGGTGGGAATCTGATTGGTATTCATTGGTCCTCTCCTGGTTATTGACGATGACGGTACGCTGCCAGCTACGTTTTACTCCGGATTGCATGGTTTGTAACCTACTCGCACAGGTGGGAAATTCGCCACCTGCGGCACACCGGCAGCATTGCCCGTCAGCCTATTTACCCGGCACCACCGGTACGATCCCCTGCTTCGCCAGAAAGGCGCGCATCGCAGCCGACGCGCGCGCCGCATCGGCCGGCGCGAAACCGCCGTGGCCGCCGCCTGAAATCGTCACCAGCTCGTTGGCAACCCCCGCCTTGGTCAGCGCCTCGTGCAGGCGCACCGATTGCGAGTACGGGACCAGGGTGTCGGCATCGCCGTGCACGGTGAACACGGCCGGGCCGCCAGCGCGCACGTACTGCAGCGGCGAGAGGCTGCGCGCCAGCGCCTCGCGATTGGGCATGGCGCCGAACCACTCGATAGCGTAGTGCTTGGCGTTGGCGCCGTTCAATATTTCCTCGACGTCGGCGATGCCGAAATAGTTGATGACCGCAGCCACTGACAGCGGCGGCTCAACACCGCTGGTCCAGCGCGCGAGGCCCGGGGTGGCGCAGGCGTGATCAAAAGGATTGCCGGCCGGCGGCAGGCCGGCCATCAGGGCGAGATGCCCGCCGGCCGAGCCGCCGGTGACGACGATCTTGCCGGTGTCGATCTTGTATTCCTTGGCGCGCTGCGTGAGCCAGCGCAGGGCGCAGCGCGCGTCTTCCACCGCGGCGGGCGCCGGCGAAACGCGGCCGAGGCGATAGCCTACGTTGGCCACCGCGAAACCCATCTGCAAATACGGCATCAGGCCCAGCACGACGGCTTCCTTGCGCCCCTCGACCCAGCCGCCGCCGTGGAAATACAGTACCAGCGGTACCGGCTCCTTGGCGTTGCCGGGGTAATACAGGTCGAGCTTCAGCTCGACGTTATTGGCGGTCGTGTAGACCAGGTTCGGCGCCACATCGTAACGGCGCGCCAGGGTGTCGGCGAATTGCACGGCGGTTTCCGGTGCCGCTTGCGTGCGGCCTGGCAACGGCGCCAGGCCCAAGGTTGCGGCAAACAGGACTGCGATCCACATTGAGTATTGTTGCGACATAGTGATTCCTTTTGAACTTGGGTTCGGTAAAAGGTGGCGCCCTGCCGATTTTTTCGTTCTTAACCTTACGGCGCCTTCAGTTGACTCACCTGCGCGGCGACCATTTTCCAGCGGCCGGTGCGCAATGCCCAGACGTGCGTTGCGCGAAACTGTGCGGCGAAGGGCTTGCCGTTGATGACCGATGACCAGCTGGTCAGCACCACCGCAACGGCAGTATCGCCGTACGGACGAACTGCCACCGAATCGATGACGCTGCGCTGGGCACCGGGTGTGCACCGTGCCTGGCCGGCGATGCGCTGCGCCTTGGTTTCGGCGACGCCGTTGGGAAAAACAAAAGTGAGTTCGTCGTCCCAAAGCAGATCAAGCTCGCGCGCGTCGCAGGCCATCAGCGCGTCGTTGAGGCGCATCTCCAGCGCCTCGATCGAGCCTGCGGCCGGCGCTTCCACGGCACGGCTGGACAGCGAGGCAAAGCCGACAATCACGGCGAGACACCATGCGCTGCATAGCGAGAGTTGTGGCGACATAAAGCATCCTTTCAACGGTGAGCGAGCGACGGCGCAGGAAGAGAACTATTCTATGCGATGCCGGAACATGTGCATTGCAATCAGCACGCCGCCCGTACCGCACGCGAGCACGATGACCGGCGGCACAGGCCACGACGCGGGCCAGTTCATCGCCACCGGCACCAGACCGACCACGGACGAGGCGATCAGGAGGATGCCCAGCACGGCGCCCGCGAGCGAGGCGCGGCTGTCGGGGTGGATGCGTCCGGGGAACGGCATGGCAATCTCCGATAGCGAATCAGCGAGCATGATGGTGCCTGAACCGGTTTTTTGCGGAAATCGTAACCCGCTGAATTTGCTTGGCAATCGGAATAAACAATATCGAAATATTCCCCCCGGTCAAGCAAGCCCGTCAAGCCAATCGTGCAATCGACGGCGCGGACCCGGCACGGATTGCGCCATCGACAGTAAGGCAGACAACCGAGAGGAACGCCATCGTCGCGAGTTGACGAATTGTCTTGACCTTCCCGGCCGCAAATGTGCGGCAACGCGATGTCCGGCCCTATTTGTTCTCGACCCCGATCCCTGTCAGGGCGGGCAAAGCGGACGTGGTGTCCGAGCCTGCCTATTCACGCGTCTTCCGGCAGCTGGCAGCGTACACCTCCACCGCCTCGGTGCGCCCCTTGAGTTGGTGCGCGCCCAGGGATGTCAGCGTGAACTCGCCCGAGTCGCGCACGGCGGCCGCCGTCTCCTCGTTGACGAGGACCGGGTTGTCCTCGAAATCCTTGGTCAGCGCCTCCAGGCGCGCGCCGACGTTCACCGCGTCGCCGATCACGGTATACATGAAGCGGTCGAGCGAGCCCATCTGGCCGGCGACGACCACGCCGGTGGCGATGCCGATGCCGCTTTTGATGGCTGTCTCGCCACCCGCGACGCAATAGTTGCCGGTGCAGGCCCCGCCGCCGCTGCGCCCGTCGGTGGCGCGACAACCATTGCCCATGCAGCTATTGCCGGCGGGCTCCAGCGCCTGCGCTGCAAACATCGTCATGCACAGCGCCAGCGCGACGGCCGCTTTTATCAACAAGTCCCGCATGTGGTTTTCTTCCCCGTGTCTCTCGTTCCGCTCCTGATCTACACCGGCTCTACCAGGCGATGTGGCGATCCTTCATTGTGGACATGAATTGTTGGGCGACTGAAATTCCGTCAGGCTGGAACTGCCCAGCACCGACGGCCCATTCGGTTGCGTGCTAAGCCAGAATCTCGCGAAAGTCCGCTTGGCTTGCGGCATGACGGTGTGATTGTGTCCGCTTGGCACGCAGGCAAAGAAACGTACTATGCCGCTCCCATTCAGGCTGTCGTAGGTGTGCCAGCTGATGTCGAAGCCCTTGTCGGCGGGGTCGCGGGTGGTATGACAAGCGCGGCACGACGGCTTCACCACGGCATTGTAGAGAGCCGATTCGTCGGTCGGTGCAGTCCAACCGCTCGGAACAATGGCGCCATTGAAGTTGCCGCTTAGGCCAATATCTCCCTCCATGCCATACCATTGCGTAATCAGCGATTTGATGGGTGTGGAGACATTCGTGCTCAATATGCCCCGATTGAGCTCTTTAAACGCCGGCTCTACCGCGGGTCGTTGGAAATTGGCATCGGTCGGATGATAGCCGAAGGAATCCACGTCGAAGGCGATAAATCGGGAGAATGCCATGCTGCCATCCGTTCCCATCGTTGTGATATTGCCGTTGTGGCAAATGACACACAGGGCAGGCACGTTTTTCAAGCCGTTGCCATCGAGATCCGCCGAAACCCTGATCGCACCATCGGCGCCGAACACGTAAAACTTGGTGTAAGGCGTTCCGGTATCGCCGACCTGCGGCGAATATTCCATCGCCACGGTGGCGATCAGGTTCTGACCGGCGACCGCGTCCTCGACGGATGGGTAATTACTGACGTAGTAGGCCACGCAGCTGGGACAGGTGCCGTTCTGGCCGCCTTTTTGCATGTGCATTTCGCGGCCGAAACCGAGATCATAATTATTCGAATATTTTGTCGTGACCTCGCCAGTTCGATTGAAGCCATTGACGTTCTTCCAGTTCGCAAAACCGTTGACGTCGCCCGCGGTGGTCTTGCCGCCGGATGGGTCGATACTGTGATAGTAGGCAGCCGTAAGAGTGTCCGCCTGCGGTCCGCTAAGGTAGTTGACAGGCGTCTGATAGGTCAGAAAGTCCTTCGCCGGCAGCGGAAACAAGCCCGCAACCGTTTGCAAGTCGTACCTCACTTCCGAAGTGCAATCCGCGTAAGGCGGATTTGCCGCCGGGTTCCACATGGTGCCGCTGGCAGACGAGCCAAGGGTATGAACCGTTTGCGTCGCCGCGCTGATGACGTTGCCCAGCGAATCGATCATCTCGTATTTAATGTCCGTGTTCGGCGGCTCGCGCACGACGACGGACAAGTTGCCTTGGACAATCTGATCCTGATGATCGGGCGAAACCGCGCTACCGGTCTGCGGCGTCATGCGAATTTTGAACGGCGTGGGCATGATGCTCTCGTCGACGATGATTCGCGTACACGCACCGTCGTTAAAAGCGAGATCCATGTTCACCGCCGAGAAGTGCGTGACTTTCGCTTCATAGAAGTTGCCATTGCGAGTCGCCGTGCCGTCCTCCATCCAGGCACCGGTGTTTGCGTCGTAATGCCACACCGGTATGGTGGCCGGCGCCGTTGCCAACTGCTCCGCGATGATAGGCATTCTGACGGTAGCGGTCTTCCCCGGCGCCAGATTCAGCTTGTCGCCCGCTGCATCGGTAATGGCGATGTCGGCCGCGCCAAAGGTATGCAGGCGAAGCGCTTTGCCTTGCGTGTTAATGCCGGCAAAATCGCCAGGAAGGGGATTGTTGCCATTTTTCAGGTCGTAACTCGCGGCGTGCATGCTCGCCGGCCCGGCCGCCGGGATGCTCTCACCCCTGACGGTCTTTGCCAACGAGTCGGGATCAATCAAGACCTGGACGCCGGCTCGTTCCGTATTTCCGGCTGTACGTTCGATAAACGCGATCTTCTTGGTGGGATCGATCGCAACCTGTTGCGCCTGGTATAGCTCATAGGTTCCGCCGACGACCGGCGCATAGAATACCTTCGAGACCATTTGGTAGCCAAACTTCTCGATCGTCAAGACATAGCGCGGCTGTTCCTTGGGCAACGTCAGTACGAAGTTCCCGCCGCTGTCGGTCGTAGTGGCAACCCCGTTGAGCGTAATCGCCGCGCCCGCAAGCGAGGCCGCGTTGTTTCCCTTTACGTGACCACTAAAGAGGATGCTATCGGGCCTCGTCGAGATCGACAATCTGCGCATGGCATTGCCGCCATGATCGTCGTGAATCAATACGTAGGCGGAAAAAAGGCCGGGGCCTGCAATCTTGATATCCATTGCCGGCGCATCCTGGGAAACAAATCCCGGAACCGGCGGTTCGGTCACCCAACGGTAGTGCAGCGGAAACGCGCCGCCACTCTTTGCGGTGATTGAAAAGCGAGCCGTAGTTCCCGCCGTCACAGCGCGCACCGCTTGCCCTGCCACTGCTGCATAGAACACTCCTACCGTAGGCAGCTTGTTGGGCAGAACCAGGTTGTTGGAAGCTGCGGCCGTCGAGAGCGAAACCAATTTGCCGACGCCGGCTTTCTCACAAGCCGCGCTGGTCTTGATGGCACCTGCCGGCAGTCCCGCCACAACATATTCACCGTAATTATTGACGCGCACCACCCGGCTCTTGCCGTTCGACAACGCGGCGGTCACGGTCGGCACGATATTCGCGCCGATAAAGCCCTGGATGAAGCGGCAACCCTGGCCGTCTTGCAATTTCACGGTCCCATAAATTGCTCTGGCCGTCGCGGCGATGCCCTGCGGCGCCAGATGTATATTGGTGCTGCGCAAAATGAAGCTGCCGCTCCTGCAGCCGGCCGTATAGCCGGCACCGCTCCAACAGAGCTTGTACTCGCCTTGGGGCTGAGCGGGAATACGAAACGTTCCATTCAGATCGCTGACCGCCGGAGCCGATTTCACGCCGGAAGTGACATTTTGCAAGTGCACCGCAATGTCCGGCAGCATGATCTGACCAGCATTGCCCTTGGCCGCCGAATCATTTCCCGCCACACCTCGAACGAAGGTATAGATGGAGCCATGCACTTCACCACCATTGTTCAGTGCGATGGCATTTTCAACCCACGCTGCCGCGAAGGCGATGCCCAAACAGGAAATCGCGATCACCAGCCGACGATGCAAACCTTTCACAATGGTATTCATTTTGCCCTCCCGAAGAAGACTTCCAAGCGTATTGCACCAATAACCATGCCCACACGATGGGCAATCAGCGGTTCCGAGGTGGCCATTGGCGCAGCAGCTGTCACGCGGGAAATCCGGCCAATTCCGAACGCGTGGTAACAACGTACTCGCCAAAATCCCATTTGTAACCTACCTACGCAGGTAGGAAATGTGCGGGGACAAATCAGCGAATGCAGCCTCGCCCCCTATGTGGGCATAGGGGTCTCGTCTACAGACCACGCTGCATTGCGCCGGAGAAGGGTGGCTTGTTTACGAAACCAACCAGCCGCCCCTTACATTGCGCTCGCGTTGTAACTTCCGGCGCTGCGCGTCACGGGACCGGCTCGGCGCTTTCGCCGCTACCTCACGGCGCAACAGGTGCTTGCGGCGCCAGGCCCCGCACCTTGGCGAAGTCGAAGCCGCCGCTGGCGATGGCGTTGGCCGACAGCGTGCCAAGCGTGGCATAGAGCGGCACGATGCCGGCCCCATCCCTGGGATAGACGCGGTTGGACAGGAAGATATAGAAGGACTGCGAAGCAGGGTCGATCCACAGCACGCAGCCGGTGAAACCGGTGTGGCCGAAGCTGCCGGGGTGGTCGTAACTGCCGATAGGAAACAAGGTGCCGCGCGGGCGCGAATAGGGCGAATCGATATCGAAGCCGATGGCACGGCGCTCGCGCACGGTTGGGGGCGTCTGCACGGTGCTCATCAGCCGCACGCTTTCGCGTGACAGCACGCGCACACCGTCGAGTTCGCCGCCGTTCAAGAGCATGCGCGCGTAGAGGGCGAGATCGCGCGCCGTCGTGAAGAGCCCGGCCGAACCGGCCACGCCGCCCATCAGGCGCGCAGTAGGGTCGTGCACGGTGCCGCGCAGGACGTCACCGGCGGCGAGATCCTGGTGCAGGCCGATCTGGAGGCTTTCCTCGGTGACGATTTGGGTGGGCGCGATGTCGGCTGCGGTGTATCGCAACGGCACAAACGCTTGCGGCCGGAACACCGTGTCTTTCATGCCGAGCGGTTTGTAGACGCGCGGCGTGGCGAAATCGGCGAGCGATAGTCCCGACACCTTTTCCACGAGCATGCCCAGCAAGAGGAAATTGATATCGGAATAGCGGAACTTGCTGCCGGGCGCATCGGTGACCACCTGCCGGCAAGCGAGGTCGAGTGCCGCCGCTTTACCCGACCAGGGCGGCTTGGCGGGGATGCCCGCGGGCAGGCCCGAGACGTGGGTGAGAAGATGGCGCAAGGTGATGACCTCCTTGCCGCCGTTGGCGCACTCGGGGAAGTATTCAATCAGGCGCGCGTCCAGAGAAAGCTTGCCCTCCTCGACCAGGATCAGCACCGAAGGTGTGGTGGCCACCACCTTGGTGAGCGAGGCGACATCGAACAAGGTGCCCGTGCCGATGGGAGTGACGTTCTCGTCGTAATCAAAACGGCCGTAAGCCTTTTCGTACATGCGCCCCATGCGCTCCAGGTGATAGACCGCGGACGGCAGCTTTTTTTGCTCGATGGCAGCGTAGATAGCGGTGTCGATGTCGCGCAAAGAGTCGCCCGAGAAGGGCGGCGGCGGCGGCTTGGGCGAGGCGCAAGCGGCGAGCAGGCAGGCCAGGAAGGTGACGGACGCAAGGGGCAGAAGGCGCTTCATGACCTGGATTGTAGGGCCTGACGGCGTATGTCCGCGAAGCCGAAAAATCTTTTGCGCACTCCTTGACATATATTCAACCAAATGGTTGAATATATAAATGGACAACTTGAGCAATGTGCTGGAGGCCGTCTCCCACCCCTCGCGCCGGGCCATCCTGGCGCGGCTTGC
>CAZCKI010000036.1:0-13141 GCA_964498815.1 uncultured Burkholderiales bacterium | reverse complement strand
TGCGATCTTCGTCCATCAGGCGATGGCCGCTCCACGCCTCGGGGATCATCATCATCACCGCGTGCGGCAGCGAATAGCCGCCCATCACCAGCATTTCCAGGCAATTATCGAAGCTGGCCGAATCCGACTGGCCGTCGTAGATGAGGGGCCAGATTTTTTTCAGGTCATCCTTCAGCACCGTCGAGGCGATCGCCTGCTGGCGCGCGCGGATCCAGTTGACGTTACCGCGCAGGGTGTTGATTTCGCCGTTGTGCGCGACCATGCGGAAGGGGTGCGACAAATCCCAGGTGGGAAAGGTGTTGGTGGAAAAGCGCTGGTGGACCAGCGCCAGCGCGGTGGTCATGGAGGGGTCTTGCAGATCCACGTAGTAATCGCCCACCTGCTCGGCCAGCAGCATGCCCTTGTAGACGATGGTGCGGGTGGAAAAGGAAGGGACGTAAAACTCCTTGCCATGCCGCAACTGCAGCGCCTGGATGGCGTGGCCGGAGCGTTTGCGGATGATGTAGAGCTTGCGCTCCAGGTCGTCCTGGGTCATGGCACCGGAGCCGCGCGCGACGAATACCTGTCGGATCAGCGGTTCGACAGCGATCGTTGCGGGTGACAGGCCTTCATTGTTGGTCGGCACATCGCGCCAACCCAGCAGCATCTGGTTTTCGGCGTGGATGGCGCGTTCGATTTCCTGTTCGCAGGCCATGCGTGAGGCGGGTTCGCGCGGCAGGAACACCATGCCGACACCGTATTGGCCGATGGCCGGCAGGGTGATGCCCTGCTGCCCGCAGACGCGGCGCAGGTGCTGGTCGGGCAGTTGAATGAGAATGCCGGCGCCGTCGCCCAGCAGCGGGTCATAGCCGGTGGCGCCGCGATGCGACAAATTCTTGAGGATGTTGAGGCCGCGTTCGACGATGGCGTGCGATTTGCCGCCCTTGATATTGGCGATAAAGCCGACGCCGCAGGCGTCGTGCTCATTGCGCGGGTCGTACAGGCCGGCTTGGACCGAGGCTGCAGCCGAGGGGAAAGGCGGGGGCGTGGACGCGGCGCTGGGCATTGCCAAATCTCCAAAAGGCGATACGGGTAACCAAAAATCGATGGCCCACGGGGGGCTCGACCATGTTACCGGGAGAAGCGGCTTTTGACCCCAGTTTCCTGGCGTGGAGCGCAAGCCGGGTAAGCTCGCCAACACGCTGATACAGAAAGACTATTCCGGAAGTTTGCATCATAGCGCCGGATTTGATGCGCCGCAATAATATTCTCAGGAAATTGGCCGAATCGGCCCGGGATTGGCACGTGGCGCGGGTAAACTGTCGTTCTTGAGGGCTGGCCACACCGTTCAGCTTGCGCTTTGGCCCGTCCGGTACCCGGCGCTTGACCTCAGAAAGTACTTGCATCAAACTGCAAGTTGCGCTTTAATAAAATCAGGTAAAGCTATAATTTTGAAGAAGTCTCGGGATTTAAAACGTCCGTAATCGAGGCCTTTCAATCCAATTTAGAGGACACCGCCGTGGCAATGACAAAATTTCTTCGCAATACCGGCAGCATGCTTCGAATCGGCTTGCTGGTCGCCGCGGCAGCCGGCATCGGGTCGACCGTGGTCTCCTGCGGCGGCGGCGGCGTGGCAGCGGTGGCGTCCAGCTCGACGAGCCTGACGGTACTGCCCTCGGCCCCTGATCTTTACGAAAATACACCTACCCCGTTGACGGTCGCCGGCGGCAAGCCGCCTTACAAGGTGTTTCCGGCCAACCTGACCATCATTCCGCAACCGACCGTCAATGGCAGCGTCATCATGGTGACCGCCAACCCGGTCGCCGCCGATACTTCCGTCAAGATCACGGTTTCGGATAGCTCGCCCTCGCCGCTGACCGTTGACGTCACCGCCAACGTGAAGGCAAGCCAGCTCAACAATTCCATCACCATCATTCCGACGGCGGCCGGCCAACTGTGCGGCACAGCGGTTTGCTCCGGCGGCGATGCGGTAATCACGACGACGTCCTCCCTGAACGGCGTCGTGCAGCGCGGCCGCAGCGTCCGTTTCGATGTGTACTCCGGCGATTTCAATTTCGTCACACCGAGCACCAATACCCTGGTCACGACCATAACCGTCACCACCGATAACTCCGGCATTGCCACGGCGCTGATCCGCGTAAAAAATGCCGCCCCATCGCAAACCGGGATCGTGCAAGTTACCGACGTACCGAGCGGCCAGTTCCGGCGCTTCAATTTCCCGATCCAGCAGACCACCAGCAGTACTGCGATCACGATCATTCCGTCCGTGTTTACCTGGCAGGGCGCGTATAACACCGCGTGCGTAGTCGGTGGCGTGTCGACCCACTACATCTTTGGCGGAACGCCGCCCTACACCATCACCACTACCGTTCCGCAGGCGGTTACTTTCGCCACCACCGATCCGCCGGCCGGCGCACAGCCGCCCAATACCGCCGTGGAAACCAAGGAAGGCGGCGCGGTACTGGTGTCGGTCACAGGTCAGGTGTGCTCGCTAGGTGGCGCCGGCACCACCATGATCGTGCGCGATGCCACCGGTCGCACGGCCACCTTCACGGTCAACAACAACGTCGGCACCGTCGCACCGCCTGTCGGTGGCACCCCCGTCACCGTATTCGACAAGCCGACCGTCAACCCGGCCTCGTTCTCGCTCGATTGCGGCGCGACCGGTTCGTCCTTCATCGATCAGGCGATTCCGACCGGCTACACCGGCTCCGCGCCGGTGCTGGTGGCCACGCCGCTCGAGCCGACCCGCATTTCGACGGCGATTGCTGGCGGCATCTTCTCGGCCACCCGCCTGGGTAACGGTCCGGGAGGTGCTGCATCGACGCTGGTTCGCTTGTCCAACGGCGGCCCGAATTTCCTCGACTTTGTGGTCAACCTGAACGGCACGTCACCGTGGGCTTGCAGCACTTCGAACAATACCGGTGGCACGCCGATTTCCACGACTACAGGGCATACTGCCGCTTCTAACGTCGGCCAAGTGCAGGCATACACGTTCACGGGCGGTATCGGGCCGTATTCGATCTCTTCGGCGGGTACCGGCATTGTCGACTTGAGCACCACCGGTGTCGGCGGTTCGTTTACGTCGCCGGTCAGCTTGCCGAGTACCACGTTCCCGTTCTTCTACCGCGGGGTTGCAGTGGGCACCACGTTCATAACGATCATCGACAGTTCGCCGACGCCACAGGTGTACGTCATCGTGGTGACGGTCAGCTGATCGCGGTTACTTCGGTTTGAAAACGGGCACCGTTTCCGGTGCCCGTTTTTTCTGGCGGGTACGATACTAACGATCGCGATGGAAAGTACGCCTTGCACATGCCGTCTCTCGTGATCCCGCTGCTGGCCTTCGCCGTCGCGGCCGTCGTCAGCGCCGCCGTACTGTTCGGCCTGCTCAAGAGCGGCTGGTCGGCCCGATTGCTGGACCTGCCGGTGCGCGCCAACGCCATGCACAGCAGCCCGGTGCCGCGTATCGGCGGGCTCGCCATGGCCTGCGCAATCGCTGTCTGTGCTTTGGTATTCGCGTACGCAAACCCGCTCGAATCCCTGCTGTTGTCGATCGCCGCCGCGTTGGCCGCGGTTTCCTACTTGGACGACCGGCGCGGGTTGCCGGTATGGGTGCGGCTGCCGGTTCACCTTCTGGCCGCGATGGTTGCGATCTACGCGCTGGTGGCGGACGCAAAGACTTTGGGTGGAGCGACGTGGTTGCAGGCTGCGATCGCGATGCCGTTGCTGGTCATCGCCGTCACCTGGATCACCAACCTTTTCAATTTCATGGATGGCTCCGACGGCATGGCCGGCGGCATGGCGTTGATCGGCTTCGCCGCGATGGGCCTGACCGCCGCCGATATCGGCGCCATCGACGTGGCGGCGACCTGCTTCGCGATCTCCGGCGCCGCGCTGGGCTTTCTCTGCTTCAATTTTCCGCCGTCATGCGTTTTCCTGGGCGACGCCGGTTCCATTCCGCTGGGCTTCCTGGCGGGAACTCTTGGAATCTATGGAATGTCGATCGGCCTTTGGGGCGGGTGGTTTCCCTTGCTGGTCTTCTCCCCGTTCCTGGTCGATGCCACCGTGACCCTGCTGCTGCGCATCGTGCGACGCGAACGGATCTGGCAAGCGCATCGCAGCCACTACTACCAAAGACTGATCCTGGCAGGCTGGAGTCATCGCAAAACCGCGTTGGCCAGTTATACCCTGATGGTTGGGGCGGCTGTCAGCGCGACCATCGCCCTGCACCTGGAGCGACCGGTGCAGGCTGACATCCTGATGAGCTGGATGGTACTATACGCATTGCTCCTGCCGGTTCTGGAGTGGCGCCTTCGTCCCGATAACAAAGACAATACAAAATAATACGAAGAGGCAATATGACAAGCTTTTCGATTAACGAGCGCGCTGTTTTAGCGTTCGTACACGACATCGTGATGCTGGGAATTTCCTGGCTCATCGCCAGTATGCTGTTTACCGGCGTGTCGCCGTTGGCGGCCGACAGCGACTATTTCAACAGTCTCGGCATGGTGCTGGCGGTGGCGATCCCGGTGCAAGCCAGCGTCTCGATCATTTTCGGCATGTATCAGGGGCTGTGGCGTTACGCGAGCCTGCCCGATGTGCAGCGCATCGTCGCCAGCAGTGTCGCGGGATCGGTGGCGGTGGCGCTGACCCTGTGGACCGGTAACTGGCTGGGCAGTCTCGATTTTGCCCGATTCTTCGTGCAGACCTTGCTATTGATCGTGCTGATGTCGGGCAGCCGCATCGGCTACCGTTCCTGGAAAGAGTGGCGCCTGTACGGCAACGCCGGTGAACACGGCACACCGGTAGTGGTGCTCGGCGCGGGCGACGCGGCGGTCAGCCTCATCAAGGAACTCTCGCGCAGCTCCGACTGGCGGGTGGTCGGATTGCTGGACGACGATCCGAACAAGCGCCACCGTTTGCTGCACGGTTTTCGCGTGCTGGGCGCCATCGATGAATTGCCAAGAGTGGCGCGCACGCTCAAGGTCAAACACGCCATCATCGCCATGCCCTCGGTGGCCTACACGGTGCGCCGGCGCATCATCGAAATCTGCAACAAGGCGCGGGTGGTGGTATTGACGGTACCCAAGTTCAACGGTATCGCCATCAGCCCGACCTCGCCCGGCAAGGCGCAACCGCCGAAGATCCGCCGCGTCGCGGTGGAAGACTTGATGAAGCGCGAGCCGATTACGCTGGACGATGCGGGCCTGCACGACCTGTTGACCGACAAAGTGGTGATGGTGACCGGCGCCGGCGGCTCGATCGGGTCGGAACTTTGCCTGCAAATCGCGGTGTACCAGCCGTCGCTGCTGGTGCTGTTCGAACAAAACGAATTTGCGCTCTACAAGATCGAGCAATCGCTGCGCGACCGCTTCGAAAACCTGCCGATCGCCAGCGTGATCGGCGACATCAAGAACGCCAAGCGCGTGAACCAGGCGATGCACCAGTATTCGCCGTCGCTGGTGTTCCACGCCGCCGCCTACAAGCACGTGCCGCTGATGGAAGAGAGCAACGCCTGGGAGGCCGTGCAAAACAACGCGCTCGGCACCCTGGTGATCGCGCGCGCCGCGATCGAGTTCGGCGTGAAGACATTCGTGCTGATCTCGTCCGATAAGGCGGTCAACCTGACCAATGTGATGGGCGCCACCAAGCGGCTTTCCGAAATGATCTGCCAGGCACTGCAGCAGACCGGCGAGACCCGCTTCGAGATGGTGCGTTTCGGCAATGTGCTGGGTAGCGCCGGCAGCGTCATCCCGCGTTTCCAGGAGCAGATCGACAAGGGCGGTCCGGTCACCGTGACCCACCCCGACATGGTCCGCTACTTCATGTCGATCGCCGAGGCGGCGCAACTGGTGTTGCAAGCCGGCACCATGGGACTCGGCGGTGAAGTGTTCGTGCTCGACATGGGTGAGCCGATCAAGATCGTCGACCTGGCCCACGACATGATCCGCCTTTCCGAACCGACCGACGGTGAAATCAAGGTGGTGTATTCGGGACTGCGTCCCGGCGAAAAGCTGTTCGAGGAATTGCTCGCGCACGACGAACACACGCGCGCCACCCCCCATCCGAAACTTCGTATTGCCAAGGCGCGCGAAGTCGACACCACGTTCCTGAAAATCGTCGGCGACTGGTTAAACCAGGAGCGCATCCCCGACGATTCCGACGTCCGCCGCGACCTGAAGCGCTGGGTGCCGGAATACGTGGCCCAGGTGCGGCCGCGCCTCAAGTCGATTCCGGGCAGCGCCGACAAACGGTCTGCCTAAAGGAAAACGCCACCCTAGGGTGGCGTTTTTACTGAAAGGTGGCGCGCCCGACACGATTCGAACGTGCGACTCCTGCCTTCGGAGGGCAGTACTCTATCCAGCTGAGCTACGGGCGCGTGATGGTGCTTGATCTCACGATTCTACATGGAGCCCTCGTTTTCACCAAACCACCGGCAGCCCCGGCGGCGTCCCGCCGATTGAGGCCAAGCGGGCTTCGACGGTATAATGGACCAACGAATTTTCAGGAATGACCATGTCACATCACTCCCACGACACTTCTTCCACGGGCAAGGATTCCAATCCCCTGCACCTTGCCATCGCGATTGCGGTTGGGGCCGTGGGCCTGATCGTCGGCATCTACCTGCTGGCCCAATTTGCCATCGGCACCCGCGCTATCGGCACCGGTGACGCCAAGGCCAATTCGCCGGAGGCGGTTGCCAAACGCATCGCACCGGTCGTGAATCTGGCGGTCGACCCCTCCAAGGGTCCGGTCCCGGTGCTCGCGACGGCCGCCGCGCCCGCACCCGGCAAGGCCGCTGCCGCGCCGATTGTCGCGATGGCGATCCCGGCCGCTGTGCCGGCCGGAACCGCTGCGGCCAAACCGGCCGGTGGCAAGGGTGTGTTCGATGCGACCTGCACCGCCTGTCATGGCGCCGGCATCGCCGGTGCACCGAAGGCCGGCGACAAGGCCGCCTGGGGCCCGCGCATCGCCAAGGGCAGCGCCACCTTGTACGAACACGCCTTGAAGGGCTTCAACACCATGCCGGCCAAAGGTGGCAATGCCACCGTCGCCGATGCCGATGTCAAAGCCGCCGTCGATTACATGATTTCGATGTCCAAGTGAATACAACCCTAAGCGGTGCAAAAAGGGCGGCGCGTTCCGCCCTTTTTTCATGCGGCAGCCGATCGTGGCGACCTACGTAATCGGTGACTTGCAGGGTTGCTATGCCACCCTGCAGGCGTTGCTGCAGGCAATCTCTTTCGACCGCAATGCCGACCGGCTGATCTTCGTCGGCGACATCGTCAATCGCGGCACCGGGTCGCTAGCCTGCCTGCGTTTCGTACGCGATCTCGATACCGGCGCGCGCATGGTGCTCGGCAATCACGACCTGCACTTGCTGGCAGTCGCCGAAGGCATCGCCCGGCAAGGCCGTCTCGATACCCTGCAGCAATTGCTCGACGCGCCCGATGCCGCCGAATTGCTGGCCTGGTTGCGCCGTCAACCCTTGCTGCTGTGCGAACCGACCTACGCCGTGGTGCACGCCGGCCTGCTGCCTTCCTGGAGCTGGGAGCTGGCGCGCAGGCTGGCAAGCGAAGTGGAAACCGAACTGCAGGGCGCGCAATATAAAAATCTATTGGTAAACATGTACGGTAACGAACCTGCTGCATGGAAAGACGATCTGCAGGGTTTCGATCGTCTGCGCGTCACCATCAATGCCATGACCCGCATGCGTACGCTCGACGCCGCCGGTGCGATGGACCTGCGCTACAAGGGCGATCGGGAAGATTTGCCGGCCGGACAGCAGCCCTGGTTCGATTGCCCCAGCAAACGTCCGCCGCGCCTGATCCTGGCCGGCCACTGGTCGGCCTTGGGACTATTCCGGCAGGAGTACTTCATCGGCCTCGACAGCGGTTGCGTGTGGGGTCGTGCATTGACGGCAGTACGGCTGGAAGACCGGCAGGTATTTCAGGCACCCTGCATCGCAGCCGATTTGCCGGTCCGCGATGCGACAGAAGTCGTGCGCGAAGACTAGGGCGAAACTGTCTCTGGCTGGCCGAATTTCTGGCGGTGTTTCGGCAGCGGAACACCGAGTTGTGCGGCGACCGCCGCTTCGGCCTGTGCCGCCAACTCGCGGCGAGTCAGTCCTGCCGCCTCGATGTGTGCCGCAAACAGGAGCTCCGCCGTAATCGCGCGCTGGCCGATGATGGCCCGCAGCGACTGGAAAAAGCTGAGTTCACCGATGAATGCCACCGCTTCGCAGCGTGCTCCCTCCACGGTGAGATAACGCAGCGCAGCCGGGGCCAGATGCACGCGATTGGCAATGGCCGGTTCGAACAGCGAAGAATTGAATTTGAGCAGGTGATCGCCCGCTGTGGTGGTGCCCTCCGGGAACAGGCCCAGCGTATCGCCGGCCTGCAAGGCGTCGTGCATCACCGCCGCGATGCGCGCGGTATCGCGGCGCTTGCCGCGTTCGATAAAAATGGTGCCGGTCATGGCGCACAGCCAGCCGACCACCGGCCAGCCGCGAATCTCCGACTTCGCCACAAAGCGTGCCGGATGGGCAGCATTGATGACAAAAATATCCAGCCAGGAAATGTGGTTCGCGGTGAGCACCGTGTTGCGTGCGTGCTGCGCCAGGCGGCGGCCGCTGACTCGCAGCTGAACATTCAGGATGCGCAGCAATTTGGCCGACCACCACTGCAGCAAGGCGGCGCGGCGCGGCGCGCGGCTGATCGGGAATACGCTGCCTGCCAGCAGCAGTGCGAGCGCGATGTGCAGCGACATGCGCGCCCAGCGCAGGCAGCGCAGCGGCCACGATGCGGTGGCGTCGCGGTGAATAGGATGGGAAAGGGCGTGCATCCCCGGATACTAGCGGAAATGCCGCGCCCAAATGGAAAGGGCGCCTTGCGGCGCCCTTTCCCGGCGAGGAATTTCGCGGCCCTGGATCAATAGTGCGATACCCGGGTTGCTCCTTGTCCCGACAGGATACGTACCTTGTCGCCGACGTGGAACTCTTCATCCTTTTCCTGGGTGACGGCGATCAGTTTGCCGCCTTCCAGGCGCACGGTTACTTCAACGCCGTGGCGGTCGTTGGCGTTCTTTTCGATAGCGCTGCCGATGATGCCGCCGACCACGGCGCCGGCGATGGCGCCGGCGTTGTTGGCGCGATTACCGCCGCCAACGGTCGATCCGGCAATGCCGCCGACCGCGGCGCCGGCCAAGGTGCCTATGCCGTTGCCGCGCGCATCGATGGTCACATCGCGCACGCTCTCGACCACACCCAGGCGCACCGTTTGTTCGCCGCGCACTTGCGAGCGTGTGTAATTGCCGCCGCCCAGGCCCGGCTGCGCGCAACCGACCAGCAAGGCGCCGGCGGCAATAGTGCCGACGATCAACATTCTTTTCAACATGGCATTCTCCTTACCAAATATTGTCTTCAAAAGCCGACTGATACCGTTCGGCGATTTCGGCCCGGCTGGGTTCGTGCCCCTGCGGACCACGATGCTCGATCTTCAGGCTGCCCATGGTATTGGCGAGCCTGCCGATCTTTTGCCAATCCCAGCCGCGCTCAATCCCGTACAGCAAGCCCGACCGATAGGCGTCACCACAGCCGGTCGGATCGACCCGGCGTTGTTCCTTAACGCTCGGGACCACAATTTGTTGACCGTCAGCATAAATCTCCGACCCCTCGGCGCCCTTGGTGACAAATAGCGCCTTGACCCTGCCGGCCAGTGCCGCGATCGATTCGCCGGTCCGTTCTTCCATGACCCGTGCTTCGTAGTCATTGACCGCGACATAGTCGGCAAGTTCCACGAAATGACGAAGTTCATCGCCGTTGAACAAGCCCATCGCCTGACCCGGGTCGAAAATAAAGGGAATGCCCAGGTCGCGGAACTGCTGCGCGTGCTGGAGCATGCCGTCGCGCGAGTCGGGCGCCAGGATGCCGAGTGTAATGCCCTTGGCGTCGCCCACCTTGTTGAGGTAGGAAGACGACATGGCGCCCGGGTGGAATGCGGTGATCTGGTTGGCGTCCAGGTCGGTGGTGATAAAGGCCTGCGGCAGGAAAGCGCCGGGAATCTGCTTGATGTGCGTGGTGGCGATACCGAGTTTGTCGAGCCTCTCCTGGTAGGGCCCGAAATCCTCGCCGACGGTAGCCATGATCAGCGGATCGTCACCGAGCAATTTCAGGTTGTAGGCGATATTGCCTGCCGTGCCGCCGAACTCGCGGCGCATGTCGGGCACCACGAAGGTGACGTTCAGGATGTGAATCTGGTCGGGCAGGATGTGCGAGCCAAACCGACTGTGGAACACCATGATGGTGTCGTACGCAATCGAACCGCAGATAAGAGTGGGCATGGGATTTTCGCAAGGTCGGTTTGTATTGAAATTATATCCGCGGCCACCGATGCGCCACGGCGCTTACAACTCGGTTCTGAGGTCCCACAACTCCGGAAACAGGCGCACGTTGACCATCTCGCGCAGGTACTGCACGCCGGCGGTGCCGCCGGTGCCGCGCTTGAAGCCGATCACGCGCTCGACGGTGGTGACGTGACGGAATCGCCACTGGCGGAAGTAGTCCTCCAGGTCCACCAGCTTCTCTGCTAATTGGTAGAGGTCCCAGTATTTCGTCGACTGCGCGTATATCTCGCGCCAGGCGCGAGCCACCGAGGCATTGGCTGCGTAGGGTAGCGACCAGTCGCGGTCGGTCGCATCGGTATCCAGCGTAAAGCCGCGACGCGTGAGCAAGCGGTTCGCTTCGTCGTACAACGAGGGCGACTGCAATAGCGCTTGCAGCGGCCCGTACACCTGCGGCCGGTGCTCGAACGGTTTCAACATGGCGGCGTTCTTGTTGCCGAACACGAATTCGATCGAGCGGTTCTGGTGCGACTGGAAACCGGATGACTTGCCGAGCGCGTCGCGGAACGCCGAATACTCGGTCGGCGTCAGCGTGGCGAGAATGTCCCAGGCCTGGATCAGGTTGTTCATGATGCGCGACACCCGCGCCATCATCTTGAAGGCCGGCGGCAGGTCGTCGCGGCGGATCTGTTCGCGCGCGGCCAGCAGTTCGTGCAGCATCAGCTTCATCCACAGTTCGGTGGTCTGGTGCTGGATGATGAACAGGAGTTCATTGTGTTCCGTCGAGCGCGGCATTTGCGCGGCCAGCAACTGGTCGAGCCCGAGGTAATCCCCGTAGCTCATTTCGTTGCGAAAATCGCCGAATGCGCCTTCCGGCAGAACTGGTTTCTCACTCATGGTGGCTATGCCGGTTCAGTACAGCGGCAGGGTCGCCTTCAGGACCGTTCCGGTCTGCGACTCGGTAATGAATACTTCGTTGGGGTGGTGCGGATGAATGGCGACACTGGTGGTCCAATCGCCGCGCGCCGAGTCGATCCGGTACCTGGGTTCGCCGCGCTTGTTGAACTGCCACACGCAACCCATGCCGTCGTGGGCGACGAGCAGGTTGTCGTCCTGATCGATGCCGAGCCCTTGCGGTCCGCTGCCGCCGGACAACTGGATGTGGCGCACCGCGCGCGATACCGTGCCGCCCGAGAGCGGCATCTGCCAGATCGCATTGTCGCCGGCCGCGGCCATCAGCAACCGGTCTTCGTCGGCAGACAAGGTGATGCCGTTCGGGCCCGGAATATTGGCCACCAGGCATTGCAGCTGGCCCGCCGCCGTGAAGCAGTAGACCGCGCCGCTGGCATCCTGCAGGCCGGATTGGCCGCGATCGCAAAAATACAAGTCGCCGGACCGGCTCAACGCCATGCCCGCCACTCCCTTGAAGCGTTGCGTCAGGTGATGGGTCAGGAACGGTGAGATTTTGCGACTGGCCGTGTCCACTGCTAGCAGGCCGTGGCGTGCGTCGGCGATCACCAGCCGGCCGTCGCCGTGAAAACGCAACGCCGTCGGCCACCCGTCGTAGCGCGCTATCAGCTCCCATTCACCCGCCGCCGAGATGCGAAAAATGCGGCCGTAGGGCGTATCCACCAGCCACAGTCCGCCGTCGGCATCGAAGCAGGCGCCCTGCAGGTAGCTGTGCGGATCGCGGCCCGGCAGGTGCGCGTCGGCCCAGGCATTGCCGGCGCCGGATTCGCGCCATTGCGCCGGCAATTCGTGGGCGGTGTCGGTGTGCAGGGAAAGCGGGGCGGAGAACATGTAGGACCAGGCTAGGGGGCAAAGAGCGCCATTATGCGGCAATTGACGCCCGGCGAAGGGCGCCGCAGCGATGCTTTAGAATCACAGCCTCGTAACCCGCTCTATAGCGGCAAGGGAACGGCATTGCGATGAGCGGCTGGCAATTCTGGATCGACCGGGGCGGCACCTTTACCGATGTGATCGGCCGGCGCCCGGACGGGTCGCTGGCAACGGCCAAACTGCTGTCCGAGAATCCCGAGCAATATGCGGATGCGGCGGTGGCAGGCATCCGCCGTTTGCTGGATGTCGCCGACGGGGCGCCGATCCCGGTCGCCGCGATCGAAGCGGTGAAAATGGGCACCACCGTCGCCACCAATGCCCTGCTGGAGCGCAAGGGCGAGCGCACCCTGCTCGCGATTACGCGCGGCTTCCGCGACCAACTGCGCATCGCCTACCAGAATCGTCCGCGCATCTTCGATCGCGAGATCCGTCTGCCGGACCGCCTCTACGCCGAGGCGATCGAAATCGACGAGCGCATCGGCGCCCGCGGTGAGTGCGTACTGGCGCTGGATGAATCGCAAGCCCGCGCGGCCTTGCAAGCGGCCTGGCAGCGCGGTTTTCGTTCGCTGGCGGTGGTCTTCATGCACGGCTATCGCTATCCGGATCACGAGCTGCGCGTGGCGGCGATGGCGCGCGACATCGGCTTCACGCAAGTGTCCGGTTCGCACCAGGTCAGTCCGCTGATGAAAATCGTTTCGCGCGGCGATACCACCGTGGTCGATGCCTACCTGTCGCCGATCCTGCGCCGCTATGTCGAGCGGGTGCGGGAATCGCTGCCGGATACGCGCCTGTTTTTCATGCAATCCAATGGCGGCCTCACCGACGCCGCGCGTTTCCAGGGCAAGGATTCCATCCTGTCCGGCCCGGCCGGCGGCATCATCGGCATGGTCCGTACCGCCGAAGCGGCCGGCTTCGACAGGATCATCGGCTTCGACATGGGCGGCACCTCCACCGACGT
>CAZCKI010000035.1:0-13143 GCA_964498815.1 uncultured Burkholderiales bacterium | reverse complement strand
TTTCCTGGCTTCTTCGTGATCGACGTTTTGCTGCGCGCTTTCGATCAGCGACAGTACGTCGCCCATGCCGAGGATGCGCGAGGCCATGCGCTCGGCGTGGAACACCTCCAGGCCGTCCATCTTTTCGGAGACGCCGGCGAACTTGATGGGCTTGCCGGTGATGTGCCGCACCGACAGCGCGGCGCCACCGCGCGAATCGCCGTCGAGCTTGGTTAGCACCACTCCGGTCAGCGGCAGCGCTTCGTTGAAGGCCTTGGCGACGTTGACGGCGTCCTGGCCCTGCATGGCGTCGACCGTGAACAGCGTTTCGATCGGTTCGACGGCGGCGTGGATGGCGCGGATCTCGTCCATCATCGCCTGGTCGATAGCCAGCCGCCCGGCGGTATCGACGATCAGCACGTCGTGAAAATGCACCTTCGCCCACTGCTTCGCGGCGAGCGCGATCTCGACCGGTTTTTGGCCCGCATCGCTCGCAAAAAAATCGGCACCGACCTGGGCCGCGACGGTTTTCAATTGTTCGATGGCGGCAGGCCGGTACACGTCGGCGCTCACCACCAGCACTTTTTTCTTGTGCTGCTCTTTGAGGAGCTTGGCGAGCTTGCCTACCGTGGTGGTTTTGCCGGCGCCTTGCAGGCCGGCCATCAATACCACCGCCGGCGGTGTGGTGGCAAGATCGAGGGGCAATACGTTCAGTTGCGGCGCGGCCCCAGCCGTGCCCCCCATCAGTGCCACCAGTTCGCGATGCACGATGCCGACCAGCGCCTGGCCGGGCGTGAGGCTTTGCAATACCTCCGCGCCCAACGCCTTTTCCCGGACCGCCGCGATGAAATCCCTCACCACCGGCAAGCCGACGTCGGCTTCCAGCAGCGCCATGCGCACATCGCGCAATGCATCGGCGACATTCGCCTCGGTCAGCCGCGACTGGCCGCGCAGGGTTTTGACGATTCCGGCAAATCGGCCGGTGAGGTGATCGAGCATGGGAAAGTGCGAGATAATGGAGCGTTACAAGGGCCCGAATGCGCCAAACCGCGCGCCAAACCAAATTATGCCAGCGAACGGACTCTATTTCCTTGCCAGCGCGATCTACGTTGTCGTCCTGATCGCCGCATTGCGCGAGTTGCGCACGGCAGGCGGTGGGCGCTCGGTGTCGTGGCCGGTGCCTTCACTGTTTGCGGTGGCTGCCGCCATCCACGCCTATATCTTGTGGCACGGCATTTTTTCGCCGCTGGGCCTCAACATGGACCTCGCCAACGCCGTGTCCCTGATCGTCTGGCTAACCGTCGCCATTCACGTCTGCACGACGCTAAAGGTCAACATCCTGCATCCGCTGCTGGCGGCCAGTGCCGCCGTGGTGGTGTTACTGCCGCTGATGATTCCCGCAGGGCGCGTGCTGCCGTATCCCGATAGCCTCCTATTTCGCCTGCACTTCCTGGTCGCGCTGGCCGGCTACGGCCTCTATACGGTGGCGACCCTGCATGCGCTGATCATGTGGTTCGCCGAACACTACTTGCACGAGGCGCGCGTACCGGCCATCTTCGCCTCGCTGCCGCCCTTGATGCAGATGGAGAAGCTGCTGTTTACGCTGTTGTGGCTGGCCTTTGCTTTCCTCACGCTTACCCTGGTGACGGGTGTGTTCTTTTCCGAAGCCTTGTTTGGAAAAGCCTTCGAGCTTAGCTACAAGACCGTGTTCGCGGTGTTTTCCTGGGTGATCTTCGGCGGCCTGCTGCTGGGGCGCGTTGCCTTCGGCTGGCGCGGCCTGCTGGCGGTGCGCTGGACCCTGATCGGCTTCCTGATGCTGCTCCTCTCCTACGTGGGCAGCAAATTCGTGCTGGAAATCATCCTCCACCGGGGCTAGCCGATGGAAACTCGCACGGAGCGCAGCCGCACCCCTGATCCGTCACCGGCATGACCGACGACATCCCCTTACGCTGGCTGATCGCGGCGCTGGTGTTCATGCTGCTCTTTTCCGGCTTCTTCTCGATGTCGGAAACCTGCATGATGGCGCTCAACCGCTATCGTCTTCGCCATCTCATTCGCGAAGGTTCGCGCGGCGCCAAGCTGGCCGGCGCCTTGCTCGCCAACACCGAGGAACTGCTCTCCTTCATCCTCGCCGGCAACACCGTCATCAACGCCGGCACCACGCTGCTGGTGGCAGAAGTCTGCCTGCGCCTGTTCGGCGACGGCAAATACGTGCTGGCGATCGCCACCGCCGCCGCGTCGTTCGTCATCCTGATCTTCGCCGAAATCATTCCCAAGGTATTGGGTGCGCGCTTTGCCGAGCGCATGGCGCTCGCTTCCAGTTACCTGCTCACGCCGATGATCCGCATCACCGCACCGCTGATGTGGTTCATCAACGTGGTGGTGCGCGCTATCCTTTCGCTGATGCGCATCAAGCCTGCCATCGGCGGCGCGCACCAGTTGTCGATGCAGGAGCTGCGCACGCTGGTGCTGGAAGGCGGGCAGTTCATTCCGAACAAGTACGTCAAGATCATGGTCAACCTGCTCGACCTGGAAAGCCTCACCGTCGACGACACCATGACCCCGCGCGCCGCCATCGAGGCGATCGACCTGCAGGACAAGATCGAGGATATCCGCCAGCGGCTCGCCACCGCGCACCACACGCGGCTGATCGTCTGCGACGGCGACCTCACCAACGTGGTCGGCATGGTGCACGTGCGCAAGGTCCTGAACGCCTCGGACAAGGAGCCGCTCACCAAGGAAACCTTGCGCGAAATCGTGCGCGAGCCGTACTTCGTCCCCGAGGGCACGCCGCTGTTGCAGCAACTGTCGCGCTTCCAGGAAGAGCAGCGGCGCATGGCGCTGGTTGTTGACGAATACGGCGACATCCAGGGACTCGTCACCCTGCAGGACATCCTCGAGGAAATCGTCGGCGAATACGCCAGCCAGTCGCCGATGAATTCGGGCCTGTCCACCTTGCAGGAGGACGGCAGCATCATCGTAGAAGGCTCCTGCCCGCTACGTATGCTCAACCGCAAGCTGGGCTTCGATTTTCCGCTCGACGGCCCCAAGACCATCAACGGACTATTGCTGGAACAACTCGAGGAAATTCCCGAACCCGGCGTGGCCGTAAAAGTGGCCGGCTACCCGATCGAAATTGTCCAGGTGCAGGACAAGATGGTGAAGGCGATTCGGCTGCATCCCCCGGTGCCCACACCAAAATCCTAACTCGGCGGCAGGATGCCGATATCGGCGTTGTCGCCCTCGCCGCCGCGTACACCGTCCGGACCGAAGGAATAGAGCGCGAACGGTTGTCCGCCGGCGCCTGGCACCGAATATTGGTACGGATGCTTCCAGGGGTCGAGAGGCACTTCAGTGCTGTCGACATAGGGCCCGCGCCAGCGTGCGGCGGTGGCCGGGTCGGCCGGGGTTTTCATCAACACGGCAAGACCTTCCTGGGTGGTCGGATAGCGGCCCACGTCCAGGCGGAAATTGGCGACCGAGCCGCGCAGCAATTTCACCTGCGCGTCCGCTGCCTGCAGATTGGCCTTGTCCAGGTTACCCAGAATCTTCGGGCCGACAAAGGCGAGGATCATGCCGATGATGGCGAGCACCACCATCATTTCCAGCAGCGAAAAGCCGCTGGTCAGTCGTACGAAGATTCGTTTATTTGGGTTCACGGTTTGGCGACACTCATCAGTTTGATCAGATTATCCCACTCGGCCAGGTTGATGCGCGCTAGCAGGTCCACGCCACCCTTGCCGTCGGGGCGATAGACGGCGATCTCGGCCTCGGCCAACCCACCCATCACCCGCTCTTCCGGGTGCGGCGAGCCGTGCGTGTGCGAAACCAGCACGGTGTTCTTGCCCTTGGCCGGCGGTTCGAGCAGCAGTTTGTAGCGCGCCGTATTGACGTCGAAACCGGCGCGCTGGCCGATGACGTGATTGAGCCCTTCGTCGATCTCGAGTTCGCCGAGGCCCATCAAGGTGCCGGTATCGCGGGTGCGGCAGAACTGCGCGACCTTCACCGCGCCGATGGGAATTCTCAATTCGCGGATCGATGTACCCACCTTGCGTGCCTGCTCGCGGCCGGCTTCGGCGATGCCGCGCTGGATGGCGCAGTTCTCCCACCACATCGGCGTTTTCAGGAGATCCTGGTCGGCGCCGTTGGTGGAAAGCGCGTGGCGCATGTACAAATTAAAGCCGCCCTTGCGCAAAGCATTCACCAGGGCCACACCCTTCAATTCCTTGGCCGGGTCGATCAGCGGCGGCGGGGGCGGAGGCGGCACCACCGGTGCCGCGCCCGCCACATGCGGCGCATCACCGATATTGAGGTGGCCGATCCACTGCCACTGGCCGGGAGTGAGTGTGGCCACGTGATGGAACTTGTTATTGCCCTCCGGCCGGAAAATCGCCGTCTGGCCTTCCTGCAAGCTGCTTAACGCCGGATGCACCAAGCCGCCTGACGTGGCATGCCCCACCAGGATGCGATTGCGGCCGGGGGTCAGCGGTGTTGCCAGCAGCGTTTGCAAGCCGCCGGCGAGATCGACCGCGGACTTGCGGTGCGCGAGGAACACCGGTAACGGATTCAACGCATCGATTTGCTGCGGTGCGGTGAGGCCGATGAACACACCGGTGTCGATGGTGCGGCAATATTCGCTCGTTTGCACCGTTTCGATCAGGATGTGCTGGCGGTTCAGCGCCATGCCGATCGCCTGTGCCTGCGGCAAAGCCTGCGGCGCCAGGCGCTGTGTGGTCGGACAATTCTTCCACCACTCGCCTTTGCCCTTCACGTCCGTACCCGGCAGCACCACGCCGTGGTGCACAAACAACACAAAGCCGCCCTTGCGCATCTCGCGCACCAATCCCTCCGCCAGCGCGTACGGTTCGTCCATTACCTGCAAGGGGCTGGGCGGGGCCACGGAGTAGGTGACGGTGGCGGTTTGGGCGGTGGTGCTGTGGGTTTGGGCGAAGGCTGTCCCGGCCCACAGGGGCAGCAAGACTAAACATCCAAGATGACGGAGCGCGCGAGTCATAGGCGGGTATATTGCAGAGATAAACGGTGAATCAGCGGCGAATTTACCACGAAGCGGTGGCGATCATGGTGGCGAAAGCAGACGGCGGCCCGACTGCGTTGCGAGCTTCGTGCTTTTAATATACTTCACGCAGTTCTTGTTGTCGCGTGGCGAGCGCTCTAGGTGGACTTTTTCACTTGACCCGATGCGAGCGACGCAAGTTGCCGCAGGCGTCAACCCGGCATGCCCTCAGTTGCCCGCGGCGGCTTTCAGAAGTGCCTCCCAATCGGCAACCTTGAGCTGCCCGATCGCACGCGTGCCGCCCTTGCTGTCGGGCTGATAGACCATGATCTCGGCAAAGGTGCTGCCGGCGGAGGCGCGCTCGATCTCGCTGGTGGAGTTAATGGCGTGCGCGACGATCAGGGTATTGGTGCCGGCAGCGGGTATCTCGCTCAGCCGCTTGACGCGCCTCTCCATCGCGTCGGGCGACAGCTTTTGTCCGGAGGCGAGGTTGAACTCTTCGAGCTCGATTGCGCCGTTGTCGTAGCCCATCAGCTTCGCCGAATCGCGTGCGCGGCAGAGTTGGCTGGTGAAGACGCTGCCCACCGGAACGTGCAACTTGTGCATCGCCTCGCCGACCTTGCGGACGTTTTCGCGGCCGATGGGATTGAGGTTGCGTTGCAGTTCGCAGATATCCTTCCAGTTCGGCACCACGTCGAAGTTGGCGTCATTGCCGATGGTGGCTTCGCCGTGGCGCATGTGCATCACGTAGCCGCCCTTTAGCAGGGCCTGCAGGAGAGCCACTCCCTTAACCTCAACGGCGGGGTCGATCAAGGGCTTGGGAGGCGGCACATAGGGTCCTGTCGAGCTGGCGACCAGGCCCGAGACCGGCGCGCCGGGTGGCGTAACAGCGGCATCGGCTTTCGCTTCCGAATCACGGACCAGGGTCGGCCACTGGCGCGGTGAAATGCGCGTCAGGAATACCGGCTTGCTGCCGGGAACGACCTTGAAAATGGCGACTTCGCCGGGCTGCAATACGCTCAGAATCGGGTCTGGGGTAATTGCCGTGTCGGGTGCGTCGCCGATCAATAGCAGATTCTTGCCGGGCATCGGCGCCATGGCCAGCAAAGCTCGCAGCGCTTCTGCTGCTTCGGCAGGCTTCCTGCCGGCACTTGTTTGGGCTGCCAGGGTATTCAAGGCGGCAAATTGTATCGGCGGCGAGTCCTTCACGCCCAATGCCGAGCCGGTATTGAGCGAGCGGCAGAATTCACTCCCGCGCACTTCCTGGATTGGCAAGGCCAGCCTCTTTAGCGCGACGCCAATCGGCCTTAGCGCGTCGATGCCCGCTTCGGATATGCCGCGGGTCAGGAAGCAGTCTTTCCACCATTCGCCGGCCTGAGCCGTTTCCCTGCCGGGTTTCAGCTCGGGATGGACCAGAAACAGGGTGTAGCCGCCCTTGCGCAGCTCTTCCACCAGCGGCTTAGCCAGCAGCACCGGCTGCCCGGCATCGGCCGCCGTCTGCGCAAATGAGGAACTCGGTTGCAGGGCGGCAAATGCCACCAGTAGGAGGAAAAAGGATTTCGACATACGTGGTCGCGGGCCTGGCTGAGCGGGCGCAGCGCAGGCACTCACTGGGGATTGGGAAGCGGTTAGTTTACAACGCCAATCCGCTTGACGGCCGATGGCGCGCGCCGGCGTCGGCCTAACTGCCCTTCGCCGCTTTCAACATCGCCTCCCAGTCGGCAACCTTGATCTGCCCGATCGCTTGCGTCCCACCCTTGCCGTCGGGTTTGAAAACGATGATCTCGGCAAAGGTGCTGCCGAAAATCGGCTTGTCGATTTCGAGCTCGGGCTTCACCACGGTGTGGGCGACGATCAGGGTGTTGGTGCCTGCGGCGGGCGCTTCACTCAAACGCTTTATGCGCAGTTCGGTGGCATTGCGCAGCACCTTTTGGCCCGAGGGGAAATTAAATTCTTCCAGCATGGCGGCATTGTCGAAGCCCATCAGCCTGGCGGTTTCGCGCGCGCGGCAGAATTGGCTGGTGTACACCGCACCCACCGGGATCTGCAGTTCGCGCATGGCGGCCCCCACCTTGCGCGCGTTGTCGCGACCGATGGGGTTGAGGTTGCGTTGCAATTCGCAGATGTCCTTCCAGTGCGGCACCACGTCGAGGTTGACGTCGTTGCCGACGGTGGCCTCACCGTGGCGCATATGCAACACGTAGCCGCCGTGACGCAGGGCGACGATCAGCGCGGCGCCCTTTAGCTCGACGGCCGGGTCGATGAGAGGTTTTTGCTGCAAGGGGCCGGAGGTGGCAATGTTGTAACCGGTCGGTGCGCTGGTCGGGCTGCCGGTGGCGGGCTTGGCTTCGGATTCCGCGATCAGCGAATTCCATTGGCCGGGCGTGAGGCGGGTCACCATTACGAGCCGGTCGTCGTCCAGGGGTTTCAGGACCGCGACTTCGCCGGGGCCGAGGGTGGGTAGCGTCGGCTCGGGGCTGACGTCGGTCGCCGGCGGGTCGGCGATCACGACCAGGTTGCTGCCGGGCGCCGGTGGTGTCGACAGCAAGGTAAGCATCGCCTTGGCCACATCGGCCTTCGATTTGCCGGGCTGCGCCACCGGCGGATTGAGCGCCGCGAACATGCGCGGGGGCTCGCCCTTGGCGGCGAAGGCACTGCCGGCATTGAGGCTGCGGCAGAATTCGCTGGCGCGCACCTCCTGGAGGGGTATGGCCAGCCTGCGGAAAGCCACGCCGAGAGATCGGGCGGTAGCAAAGCCGCTCTCGGTCAGGTTGCGGCTCAGGAAGCAGTCTTTCCACCATTCGCCGGCTTGCGGCTTGTCCGCCCCAGGCTTTGTCTCTGGTTGGGCCAGGAACAGCGTGTAACCGCCTTTGCGAAGCTCCTCCAGCAGAGCTTTGGCAAGCGGTACCGGCGACGCAGGAGGCGTTTGGGCGATGGCAGGGATGGCGACAAGGAACAGCATAACCAGGGCGCAGAAAGCGCCGAGAAGGGGGCAATGGAGGCGGGAAATGTTCACGATTCTTACTGGAAGGGTTATGGGAAAAAGGCTATGCGGGAAGAATTATCCATCTGACCGCGAAGTCACGCAGAAATTCAGGACAAAAAAAGGGACGCCGAAGCGTCCCTTTTTCTACTACTGATTTGCAGCTTAGTTCGTGCTGGGACGCAGCAACGTGCCGGAATCGACTGCACCGCTGGTGTGGGTAACCACATAGCGGCCTTGGATGTTGGCAGACGGCGACGGGCAGGAGAAGCGAACTGCACCGCGAGCGTTGCCGGAGAACGACGTAACCAGGTCGCTGCCCGTAACGGACACTTGACCACCGGCCGGAATCGTCACGCCGGCTGCGCTGTTGCCTTGCGCGTTCGGAGTGTTGTTCGGGACGACGGTGTTGCCGGTTTCAGACATGAATGCCACCGTGCACAACGAAGCCGTGGGGCCGGTGTTGGTCAGGAAGAAGCGGCTGATGTACGCCGATCCCGTGCCGCCCAGGGTGAACCAGGGAGATTGCAGTTCCACACCGTCACGGATGAATTGGCCGACGGGACCGGAAGAATAAGCAACCGGTGCGTAGGTAGTGCCTACGACGGCCGGAGCGAATACGCCGGTGAACGTTTGCGCAGCAATTGCGGTGGTGCCGGTAGCCTTGAAGCAGATGGCCGAGGCGGCAATCGTACCGTTCGCGGTGGTGAACGTTGCGGTCGTCGCCGTGGTGGTGCCGGCAAATGCCGAAGAAGCCGTGCAACCTGCGGTCGTGTCGATGTAGGTCGACGCAGCAGCAGAGAAATCACCGGTCAGGATGGTCTTCGAAGTGGCGCCGTTGATGGTGCTGTTCATGGCCAACAGGGTACCCGTTGCATCCAGCACGGTGCCGTCAAACGTGTAGCTGGCGATGCTGCCCATGATGGCGTCAACGTCGGTCGAAGTTGCGCAACCCGCCGTA
This sequence comes from uncultured Burkholderiales bacterium, assembly GCA_964498815.1. GTDB lineage: Bacteria > Pseudomonadota > Gammaproteobacteria > Burkholderiales > Usitatibacteraceae > UKL13-2. The sequence goes on along the minus strand of CAZCKI010000035.1, from coordinate 4,206 downwards.
CCCGGGGCACCAGCAGCACCCGGACAGAAGTTCTTGAACGACTGGGTGGCAGCGACGAATTCCGGATTCGAGGTGCCGAACGACCACTTGTTGCCGGTGGCGAACGTAACCATATTGGCAGTGTTGGTGACCAGCAGCGCGCTATTGACCGGCAGCGAGCCCGTCATACCGGCCGAAGCGGCGGTGTCGTGCAGAGCGTAGGTCATCGCCACGGTGGAAGCCGTCGAGGTTACGTTCAGCAACGGCAGAGCGAACTGCATCACGTCGGTGAAGGGGATGCCGGTAGCGGTCGCCGTGATCTGGAAGATCACCGAAGTCGCGCCAACCGTGCCGCCTTGCGCGACGATGATATTCCCCATCGGCAGGTTACCAGCCAACGTGAAGTCCGTCAGCATCGCGGTGGTGACCGCAGCGCCGAACTTGGCATTCGTCAAGTCGAAACGGATGTACTTTTGCTGTGCGGCCGACAGACCGAAGCCCAGGATGACCTGTGCAGTGGTAGCAGCAGTGGCGGGAATGCCAAACGGAACGGCGGAAGTAGCGACGATTTCCGAAGCGTACTTGGCAGCCGTAGCGCCCGTGTTCATGTTCACAATTGCGTGCGAGGACGTGGCGGCGAAAACACCCGCTACAGCCAAGCTAAGCAACGTTGCTTTGTTCTTCATAACTCTCATTACTGTCTCCTTTGAAGGATGTTAGTACTAACGGAAAATTTTGTTCATAACGGTTTAGCTTGGCAGGCTGCTATTTTTGTTATCGCGCCGGCGCGATGCCTTCAAAGAATCGCAAATCCGCCATGCTGACGCCATTACTTTAATACCGACGTCTCATCTATAGTAAATAAAAGTCCATCACTTTGCAAACGGACATGAATTTACCGAAGAATTGCGACGATTGTGTTGCAATATTACAACACAAGCGGGAACTTTAGAAAGCACTTTAAGTTTACCCTCACGGCATCGCCATAACAGCGTGTGCGAGAATAGCGCCTCCAAGGGGCTAGGGCAAGTGCAAAATTTCACCCCATCGAGCCCTTTGGACTGACGGTAGTTTTTCCCCTACAAACGGAGCGGATCGTTGAGCAACGCGAGTCCAATCACCTCTGAACCGGCGGTTTCCGCCGATGCGATCGGCGCAAGGCTGGTGGCCGCGGGCAAGGTGTCGCCTGCTGACGTCGAAAAAGCCCTGGTTTTCCAGCAGCGCTCCGAGCGCAGCGAGAGAATTGGCCGCAATGCCGCCGGCAACCGCCTCGGCGCCATCCTGTTGCGCATGGGTGCGCTGTCGGAAGAGGCGCTGCTGCCGCATTTGAGCGAACAGACCGGGCTTGCGGTGCTCGATTCGGCCGCGCAGCCTTCTGTTTCGGAAATCAACGGTGGCCTGGGGCTCGCCACACTGGCGCGCAACTGGTGGCTGGCCCGCGAGGCGGTGCCGTTTACCTTGTCGAATGAGCGTATCGGCGTAATGGCCCGTGACCCGCTCGATGTGGAGCTGGTGGAAGGCCTGCGCGAGCACTTCTCCGGGCGGACGGTGGTATTGCACTGGGCGCGCGTGCAGGATGTGCAGCGCGCGCTGGGCATCGTCAAGGAAGGTGCCGGCGGACGCAGCGCCAGCGGCGACGCGCATTACCTGCGCGAACTCGCCGAAGAGGCGCCGGTGATCGAGTTCGTCAATAACATTCTTGCGCAGGCGGTCGACGAGCGCGCCTCCGACATTCACGTCGAGCCGGGCGAGCGCGAATTCGAAGTGCGGCTGCGCATCGACGGCGTGCTGCAGCCGCGCATGACGCGTCCGCGCGATGGTTTCGATGCGATCGCTTCGCGCATCAAACTGATTTCCGGCCTCGATATCGCCGAGCGGCGTTTGCCGCAGGATGGGCGCGTCACCACCCGCGTGTCGGGCGTGGAGTTGGACGTGCGCGTGTCCAGCATCCCGGGCGTGCACGGCGAATCGCTGGTGATGCGCCTGCTGCCGAAAGAGCGCGCCGACCTGAGCCTCACCTCGCTCGGCATGGAGCCGGACCAGCTGGCCGCGATGGCGCAATTGCTGAAGGCGCCCAACGGCATCATCCTTGTTACCGGACCCACCGGTTCTGGCAAAAGCACCACACTCTATTCTGCGCTTGCCTCGATCAACGATCGTTCGCTGAAAATCGTTACGGTCGAAGATCCGGTCGAATACCGCATGGCCGGCATCACCCAGATCCAGACACACGCCGACATCGGCTACACCTTTGCGCGTGCGTTGCGCTCGATACTGCGCCACGATCCCGACGTGATCATGATCGGCGAAATCCGCGATGCCGAGACCGCCGAGATCGCCATCCAGTCTGCCCTGACCGGCCACCTGGTGCTGGCCACCATCCACACCAACGATGCACCGTCGGCCTTTACGCGCCTCTTGGAAATGGGTATCGAGCCTTTCCTGCTCGCAACCTCGGTGCGCGCGGTACTCGCGCAGCGGCTGGTGCGAAAACTGGTCGCCGAGACCGCCGAACCGGAGACGTCGCCTGCGTGGCTGGCGCCGGAACTCACCAATCTGCAGCGCGAATTCGGCGAGGTCATGCCGGCGGAAAGCAGGTTCTCGAAGCCATCCGCACAGGCCGGCGATGCCAACGGTTACCAAGGCCGCCACGGCATCTACGAATTGCTGACGGTGACGCCGGCCCTGCAAGAGGCGATCGTGCGGCGCGCCAGCGGTGGCGAGCTGGGGCAGATCGGCCGCCGCGAAGGCGGCGCGGCGCGCTACCGCACTTTGAAGGAAGATGGATTGATCAAGGCGTGGAAGGGCGTCACCAGCATCGAGGAAGTGTTGCGCGTCGCCGGCACCCAATCGGGCCACCTCGGTGCGGATGACGCGATGCTGGCCGAAGAGAGTTAGTTTCTACGGCCATGACGATCGAATTTCGCTATGAGGCGGTCGACGCGGCCGGGACCACCGTGGAGGGCCGCATCCAGGCGCGCGACGACCAGGACGCGATGATGCAGTTGCGCAGCCAGTCGCTCACACCCGTGATGCTGGCGCCGGCGGCAATGCCGCAAAAAACGGTGCGCGGCGGACGCATTACCGCCACCGAAAAAATTCTCCTGATGCGCGAATTGTCGACCCTCTTGCGCGCCGGCATTCCGCTCGCCGATGCGGTGCGTTCGCTCGCCGATGCGCGCGCCGGCACGGCGGCCGGCGAACCCTTGCAGCGCGGCTGGCGCGCGCTCAACGAAGGGCGGCCGTTTGTCGATGCCCTGGCCGAAATGCGCATCGAGTTCCCGGTCTATGTTTCGCAATTGGCCGCAACCGGCGAAATGACCGGCAAGCTCGCGCAGTCGCTCACCGACGCGATGAAGCAGATGGAATACGACGACCGCGTGCGCCAGGAATTGCGCAATTCGCTCACCTACCCGATCGTACTGGTGGCGGTGGGCGTGGCCGCCGTGTTGCTGGTGTTCCTGTTCGTGGTGCCGCGTTTCGCCAATCTGGTGAAGGGCAGCCGCGGCGCCAATGTGCCGGAGATCTCGCTCTTGGTAATCAATATTGGCCTGTTCCTGAAGGCGAACTGGCTGGTGATCGCCTTGTTGTTGGCCGCCGTCGTCGCCCTGATCGTGTATTCGCTGCGCACTGCGGAAGGTCGCACCCGCTGGCTCTCGCAATTGGCAAAGCTGCCGCTATTGGGCGATTGGCTGGTGGAAGCGGAAACCGGCCGCTGGGCGACCACCTTCGGCACCCTGCTCGCCAATCGCGTGCCGATTCTCGCCGCGATCGAATTGTCGATGCAGGGCCTGCGCTTCGACGTCATGCGCCGCAATATGCAGCAGGTGCTGCGCGAAGTGCGCGGCGGCGGCACGCTGGCCGACGCGGTGGCCAAGTATGGTGTGGTGACGGCGACCGGGGTCAATCTGATCCGCGTCGGTGAAAAGTCCGGCGAACTGCCGCAAATGGTCGCGACCCTGGGCGAACTGCACTCAGAGATGGGCCGCAATCGCATGAAGCGCTTCCTGTTGTTACTGGAGCCGATGGCGATTTTGCTGATTGGCGGAGTGATTGGCGTGATCATGGTCTCGATCATGCTGGCTATTACTTCGTTGAACAATCTCCGCTAGCTGGAAATGGCCATAAAGCTACTGCGCCCGCCGATTTCGCGGCTCCGGTGCTCGACGTAGCATAAGTACGTGTCTGCTCCTCGCCACGAACTCGGCGGGCTCGCTACGCTTTCTG
>CAZCKI010000034.1:6288-13257 GCA_964498815.1 uncultured Burkholderiales bacterium | reverse complement strand
CACCGCGACCTGCGCCGCATGCTGATGGCGGCGCGCGAGGTGAAGGAGCGCCTCACCACGCAGGAGTCGGTCGAAACCTCGCTGATGCTTTCCTACGGCCAGGAATTGAAGCTGAAACTGACCCGCGAAGAATTCCAGTCCATGACCGCCCATCTGGTGGCGCGCACGCTGCAGCCGGTAAAGAAAGCGTTGCGCGATGCCAAGCTCACTGTGGCCGACATCGATGGTGTGGTGATGGTCGGCGGCGCCACGCGCATGCCGCAGGTGCAGCGCGCGGTCGCGGAGTTCTTCGGCCGCGCACCGCTCAACAACCTCGACCCCGACAAGGTCGTCGCCTTCGGTGCCGCCATCCAGGCCGACGTGCTGGGCGGCAACAAGTCCGGCGAGGACATCCTGTTGCTCGACGTGATCCCGCTGTCGCTGGGCCTCGAAACCATGGGCGGCCTGGTGGAAAAAGTGATCCCGCGCAATTCCACCATCCCGGTGGCGCGCGCGCAGGAATTCACCACCTATAAAGATGGACAGACCGCGATGGTGATCCACGTGGTGCAGGGCGAGCGAGAATTGGTGAAGGACTGCCGTTCGCTCGCGCGTTTCGAACTGCGCGGCATTCCGCCGATGGTGGCGGGGGCGGCGCGCATCGCAGTCACCTTCCAGGTCGATGCCGACGGCCTGCTGGCCGTTTCCGCTCGCGAAAAAGCGAGCGGTGTGGCAACCCAAATCGAAGTCAAACCCTCCTACGGCCTCAGCGACGGCGAAATCGCCGAGATGCTGAAGGCGAGCTTCCAGTACGCCGCGGCCGACGCCGACACCCGCGCGCTGGTCGAGGAAAAGACCGACGCGGGCCGCTTGCTCGAAGCCGTCAGAGCCGCACTCGCCAAGGACGGCGATGAACTGTTGCAAGCCGACGAGCGCGCAATCATCGATTCCGCCGTGGAAAAGCTATCGCAAATTGCGCGAGGTTCCGATAGAGTCGCCATCAAGGCCGCCAAGCAGGCGCTGTCGGACGTTACCGAATCGTTCGCCGCGCGGCGCATGGATCGCGGCGTGGCGGCCGCACTCACCGGCAAGACCCTGCAAGAGATTGCATTCAAATGACCACCGTAAAAGTCCTCCCGCACGAACGCCTCTGCCCCAGCGGCGCCGAATTCGACGTGACGTCCGGCACCACGCTGTGCGACGCGCTGCTCGCCAATAACATCGCCATCGAACACGCCTGCGAAAAATCCTGCGCCTGCACCACCTGCCACGTCGTCGTGAAAGAGGGTTTCGATTCGCTGGACGAGCAGCAGGAAAAAGAGGAAGACATGCTCGACATGGCCTGGGGCCTTACGCCGCTATCGCGCCTGTCCTGCCAGGCGCGCGTACGCGACGAACCCCTCACCATCGAAATCCCCAAGTACACTATCAACCACGCGCGCGAAGAGCATTAGAACCTACCTCAAATTCGACCGCGCGGGGCCGATTGGCCCACTGCGGTGCTCAATGTGCATGCGCACACCTCCGCTCCTCGCGAGCCACTCGACCCCGCGCGCTCGAATTTGAGGCAGGTTCCCGGAACTATTGAAGGAGAAAAACATGAGCCTCAAATGGACCGACAGCCTCGAAATCGCCATTCAACTGGCGGATGCGCATCCCGACGTTGACCCCAAGACGATTCGCTTTACGGACCTGCGTGAATGGGTGATGGCGTTGCCGGAATTCGATGATGCGCCGGATCGCAGCGGGGAGAAGATTTTGGAGGCGATTCAGATGGCTTGGATTGAAGAAGCGGAATAACTTTTCTTGCAGGCTACGAATAGTGAGAAGAATATGCGCAAGGACGTAGTAGAAATATATTCTGATGCATCGAATTATGCGGTCATGCGCCATCCCGGCAGGCGCTTCCCTGGCGCCCTGATTCAAGGGGACTCACTTCATGCGCTTTCCCAGACTGCGGATAGGGCATTTGTGGCGATTAAAAGCGGTAAATCAGACGAAGCGCTTGAAGAAATTGGCGAGCTGCGCGAGGCACTTGCGGAAAGGCTCAACCATTACAAACAGGTCCTTGCCGAACACAATATTGGTCTGCCATTCGACGACAGGCCCATCGCTTAACGCAGATCGGTCAGCGCCCCAAAACTTTCCGTAGCTACCGTTTTCAGGGTCATAGTCTCTGAAAAAACGATTAAAAGTGAACGACTTGGAATAAACAAATCCAATCTAGAAAATAGCAAAGGCTGGATGCGGGCGAATTTTCCCAGAGCTAGTAAATCATGTCGGCGCGCGACGCACCAGCAATCCATGTTGACGTTTTGACTTAACAAGAGCAGCAGGGCCACTGTGGATCCAGTCTTAGGCAATGTCGTCGAAGGGGCCAGCTTGCCACGCAAGGCCAGGAGTAGCGTCAGCAACGGGCGCATGGCGATACAGGATCGCTTCCGAGTAAAACTACCCCCGAAGGTTCATATCTTCTGCTAGACCGTGCCGTAAACTAGTGCTTAGTCGGAACATTCGCAAAGGAGAGGGCCTATGAAAAAGATCGCCAGCTACATTGCGATAGTGTTGTTGCTGCTTGCATCAGCCCAGTCACTCGCGCAGGATTCAGCCGCTGCGAAAAAGGCGGCTGAGATCGCGAAATCGGCCCTGTTCGCACAAGTCGATGCCATGGCTGCGGCTGACTATGAAAAGAACAAGATCGGCGGCCTCACCGTCGGTATCGTTTCCGGCGCGGATCTGGTCTGGACCAAAAGTTATGGCTATGCCGACATGGAAAAACGAATTCCGACCACCAAGGACAGCGTCTATCGCATCGGCTCCATCACCAAGCAATTCACGGCGCTGATGTTGTTGCAACTCGTTGAAAGAGGCAAGGTTCACCTTTTTGATCCGGCGGAAACCTACTATCCCGAATTGGCCCAAGTGCAGGGGAGATTTCCGGGTGTGCCGACGCCTACTCTGCTGCAACTGGCTACGCATACATCCGGCTTGGCTCGCGAGCCAAAGGATGAATCCTCAAAGTATTTCACAGGACCGGTCAAGGAATGGGAGAGCAGATTGCTCTTGGCGTTGCCCGAGACGAAATACGAAAACGAGCCGGGACTGCGATTCTCGTATTCCAATATGGGCTATGCGATCCTGGGCGCAGCGCTGGGCCGCGCGGCCGGAGAGCCATATGTGTCCTACGTTTCAAGGGAAATCCTGGCGCCGCTGGGCATGGAACACACTGCCTTCGAACTCAACGAAAAAATACGTGCCGATTTGGCCAAGGGGTACCACGATTCGGATTGGCGGATGCCGCTGGAGCAGCATAAAGGCCGCGGATATAAGGTCCCCAATGGGGCGCTATACAGCACCGTGGGCGACATGGCCCGCTTTCTTTCCTTCGAGATGGAACACGGCCCGAACGGCGTCCTCAAGAAGACTTCGCTTTACCTCAATTTCATGCAAGTCTATTCCGCCACCGGCGATCTCGCCCACGGTTACGGAATCGGTTTCGAAGCTCGCCGGCGCGGCAGCTTAGTCGCCTATGGCCACGGCGGCGCAGTCGTGGGATATCCGGCTGCCGCCTACTTCAATAGGGAAAGCGGCAAAGGGGTAATCGTGCTGGCCAATGCGTCCGGCGCAGGAGGAATAGACGTCGTTTACCTGGCAATGCGTATTTTGGAGAAAGTCGTGGACGAATCGATTGGGGTTGCCAAGAATTAGCCGGGACGCGCTCACCGCAATGGGCTGGCGCTGATGTCGGGACTGACCTGCTTGGTTTAGAGGTGAGCCGTCCCGGGATTGCGCGCACTCTCTTACTCAGATCCTTCCCCAAGCCTCCTAGCCGCCGCCACAAACCGCGCTAAGGTACTCGACACCACCCCGCGCGGGATCGCAATATCGATCAACTGAAACCGCCCCCGCGTCGTCATCGCGCGATCCAGCGTCGCTTTCAATTCCGCGCGTGTGGTGACTCGCACACCATCGCCGCCCATCCCCGCCGCCATGCCGGCGAAGTCCCAGCGGCTGAGTTCGGTGAAAGTGGTGTCAGGTTGGAAGGCGCGCAGCATTTCCCAACCGGCGTTGTTAAACACCAGCACGATCGGGTCCCAGCCGTAGCGCTGGCAATTACCTAACTCCCAGCCGGTCATCTGGAAGGCGCCGTCGCCGACCAGGATCAGCGGGCGCTGCCCGGTGGCCGCCTGCAAGCCCAGCCCGGCCGGCACGCCGAAGCCCATGGTGGCGTAGTAGCCGGGAGCCACCATTTCGGTGTGGCGGATATCCATGGCGGTGAACAGGCAATCGCCGACGTCGGCGGCCATCGGTAGCTTGCCGTGTGCTGTCATCAGGTCGTTGACGGCGGCGGCGATGTCGGCGGGGGTGATGGGTTCGTTGTCGGCGGGCATATTGCGCGGAAAATCGTCGCTCGCCGACACGCGGCGATGTTCCTGCGGCCCGACCTGCTCCAACATGCGGTCCACCAGCGCATCCAAGGGAATATCGGCGTAGGTGTGAAATCCTACCGTGACCGCGCCGTTGAGCGCCTGGATGATCTTGCGCAAGTCGATCTGCTTGCTGCTCACTGCGAAATTGGTGTCGCAAACGATGACGCCGAGCAAAAAGAGGCCGTCGGAATCCTCCACCAATTGCGTGACTTCCAGCGGCCCGGCGCGGCCCATGTAGGTGCCGAGCAAAATCACGTCGGCATCGGCCAGCAGGCCGCGGCCCATGAAGCTGGTGACGACAGGAAGGTCGAGCCGCCGCGACAGCATCGCCACTTTTGCTTCCAGTCCAAAGCGGCGCACTTCCACGCCCGCCATCAGCACCGGCGATTTGGCGGCGCGCAGGCGTTGCAGGACTTCGGCTACACAGGCATCGAGTGCATCGTCATCGACGGCGGGCGGCGGCAATGGGATCACCGGAGCGCACGGCACGGCAGCCATGTCGCGCGGGATTTCGATATACACCGGCAGCGAATTGCGTGTGCAATTGGCGAGTGCGCGCGCGATGTCGGCAGGCGCGCGCGCGGCATCATCGAGCCGTACCTGGTCGCAGGTGATCTCCTTGAACATCTGCAACTGCGAATCGAGCGTCTTGGCCTGGTGGTGCAACAACAAGCCGGAGCGCGATTCGCTCTTGCCTGGCCCGCCGGACAGCACCACCAGCGGCGATTTTTCCGCATAGGCAGAAGCCACCGCGTTGACCATATTGAGCGCCCCCGCCCCGTAAGTGACCGCCGCCACGCCCACACCGCCCGCGATGCGTGCGGCCGCATCGGCCGCAAAGCCCACGCCCGGCTCGTGCGAGAGGGTGTAGAGCGGCAGGATTTTCGACGACTCGATCACGCGAAAATACGGCAGCGCAAAATCGCCCGGGATGCCGAAGATCTGGCGGGCGCCGTGCGCCCTGAGCGCGTGCAGCAAGGATTCGGTGAGATTCATGGTGAAGCAGCCGCGGTAGTGCTGCAGCGGCATCGCAAAGCTTGGGAATCGAGTCTGCCACTTTGCTTTGAAGCAAGTGCAACTGAATCCCTCTTGGCTGATCTATATCAAATTCGCGCCAAGGGATGACCGCGGCGAGGGCGGTCAGCCAAATTTTCCGGCAATGGGTACACTGACCGCAATTTCCAGATCAAGGGGCGAGGCAATGAAAGAGAAATCACCGGGCAAATTGGCGGACGGCGCTAGCTGCAAAGTCGTTGGCGGCACACACGTTGGCAAATCAGGTGTTGTGAGAGACATCAATACCAGCAAGACTGGCCACGTCACGATTACGGTCGTGCAGAAGAATGGGGAGCGATTCAAGACTCTGGCGAAGAATGTGTCGCTGGTGGAGTGAAAGCGCAACGGTCTGGAAATCATTGCAAGCAAGCTTGCCCAGTTCGCAAAATGTTCGACGTTTTCCAACAATGGTTGCGCGGCCTGACCGAACGGGTCAACGAATTCATCATCATGCTCAACAGTCTTAGTGCATCACAGCGGGCCCTTGCGAGCTACATGTCGGAACTTTCCGAAGAGGCATATTCGGCAGGATGGATCGCGGACTGCGAGCATACGCTTTGGCGCGCGGTAGTCGACGGGCCCAGAGATTTCGGTCGATTGGTCATTCGGCAGCAGCATATTGCAAGATTGAAGCGTCTTTCCGATGAATGTGGCGGCTGGATTTGTTTCGACACTGCTGCCGAGGAAACATTTGTCGAGATTCGCGACTGGATCGAAAATAGATATATGCCGCATTTAGGCGAATGATTCGTTGCAAATAGGCACGTTGGAAACGAGGAAGGTTCTGCGTAGTCGTTGTCCTCCCAACTCGCCGGCAATAGGCTCGGCCACCTTTCGGCCCGTTTGCTCGCAAATCGCCTCTACGGCTATCCTGCGCGAGGTCACGGGTAGTTTGCCGCCATCGCTCACGTATCCGGCCAATTCCATTGACCGATGAAATACAATGCTCATCACAAAAATGGGAGGCGGAATTGAATAGAGTTTTTGCGGCATTGCTTGTGCTGATTTTGTTCACGGGCTTGCAGTCGAATGCATATGCCGGTTTCGAAGAGGGCTTGGCGGCGTACCGGGCAAAGGATTATGCGCGCGCTTTGCAAGAATGGGAGCCGCTGGCCAGGGACGGGGATGCGGAATCGCAGTTTCGGCTGGGCGTAATGTACGAGCACGGCTACGGCGTTGCGAAGAGCGATAGCCGCGCGTTCGAATGGTTCCGCAAGGCCGCCGAACAGGGCCACGGCACGGCGCAGTACAACCTGGCCCTCATGTATCTCAATGGCCGCGGTATCGCCAAGGACGAGAAGCTGGCGGCGGAGTGGTATCGCAAGTCGGCTGAACAAGGTGATGCCGATGCCCAATACAATATGGGCCTCTTCCACCACTACGGCCGCATCGTCGCGAAGGATCTTCGCGCCGCTGCGGATTGGTACCGGCAGGCGGCCGACCAGGGCCACGCGGAAGCGCAATACAATCTCGCCATCCTGTACGCAGAAGGCACAGGGGTGCC
>CAZCKI010000034.1:0-6278 GCA_964498815.1 uncultured Burkholderiales bacterium | reverse complement strand
AGGGGTGCCCAAGGATGATCGACAGGCGGCGGAACTGTTTCGCCTTGCCGCCGAGCGGGGTGACGCAGATGCTCAGTTCAGAATGGGCTATTCGTACGGCATGGGTCGCGGCGTGCCGAAAGACGAGAAGCTGGCGGTGGAGTGGTATCGCAAGGCTGCCGAGCAGGGGCAAAGCAACGCGCAAAGCAACCTGGGCGCCATGTATGAAAGCGGGTCGGGCGTCGGGCAAGACTATACACAGGCGCTTGCCTGGTATCGCAAGGCGGCGGAAAGCGGATTCGCCCTCGGGCAAAACAACCTGGGCCTGATGTATGCGAACGGCAGGGGTGTCGCCCAGGACTACAAGGTCGCGCTCGAGTGGATTCGCCGCGCGGCCGATCAAGGGGAAGCCACCGCGCAGAACAACCTGGGAAACATGTATGTCAACGGCTTTGGCGTCTCCAAGGATGCCAGGCAGGCAATGGAGTGGTATCGCAAGGCCGCCGCGCAGGACGATGCCGAAGCGCAGTTCAATCTCGGTGCGGCGTACACCACCGGAACGGGTGGAGTGGCGATAGACGATAAGCAGGCGCTCGCCTGGTATGAAAAATCCGCCCATCAAGGCTTCGCGGCGGCGCAACTGAACCTCGGCAATATCTACGCGCTTGGCCAGGGCGTCAAGAAAGACAACAAGCTTGCGGCCGCGTGGTATCGCGAAGCAGCCAAGCAGGGGCTGGCAATGGCGCAGAACAATCTCGGCAGTCTGTACCTATCCGGCAATGGGGTGGAAAAAGACGAGAAACTCGCATTGGAGTGGCTCAGCAAAGCTGCCGACCAGGGTGTGGCGACGGCCGAATTCAACCTCGGGTCGATATACGATCGTGGCGCCGGCGTGCCGAAAGATGCGGCCATCGCACTGTCGTGGTTTCGCAAGGCGGCCGACCACGGGTTTGGCCCGGCCAAAACCATCCTCGCTTCGCAAGGTGCGGCCGGCGATGGCGGCGCCACGGCACAGCCGCCCGGTGCATCGCTGATTCGCGATAACCCGCAGGCGAGGTTCGAGATTGCCCGCAACAATGCCGAGCAAGGTGACCCGGCGGCCCAATTCGAATTCGCCGTGATGTACGCCAACGGCATCGGCGTGAAAAAAAACGATGAGATCGCCGTCCAATGGTATCGAAAAGCGGCCGAGCATGGCCATGCACAGGCACAATACTATCTCGCCCGCAGGTACATGCTGGGTACGGGGGTGGCCAGGGACGCGACACTCGCGGTCGAGTGGTTGCGCAAATCCGCCGAGCGCGGTTACGCCGAGGCGCAGGCGGCAGTCGGGTCCTTGTATGCGCGGGGTGAGCTCGGCGTGGCGGTGGACAAGGCGGCGGCGATCGAATGGTTCCGCAAGGCGGCCGAGCAGGGCAACGCCTTGTCGCAATTCATCGTCGCCATCGTGCTTTTCGAAGGCGACGGCATGCCGAAGGACGAAAAGAAAGCGGTAGAGTGGCTGCAAAAGTCGGCCGACCAGGGTTACGCCGATGCCGAGACCATTCTCGGCAATGCTTATCGCGACGGCGTCGGCGTAACCAGGGATTATGCTCAAGCATTGCTTTGGCTGAACAAGGCGGCAGCACAAGGCAAGGCGGACGCACAATTCCACCTGGCAGGCCTCTATGAAAAAGGCCTCGGCGTGCCGCAAGATTGGGTGCAATCGACGCAGTGGTTGCGCAAGTCTGCGGACCAGGGTTACGTCAAGGCGCAATACGAAATGGGCCGCAGGTATCAGTTTGCGCAAGGCGTGGAGCGAGACTATGCGGTCGCGATGAACTGGTATCGGCAAGCGGCGGACAAGAAGTACAGCTCGGCACAGGTCAGGGTGGGACTGATGTACAAGGACGCTAGAGGTGTAGCGCAAGATGACGCGGAGGCCGTCAAGTGGTTTCGGCTGGCAGCGGACCAGGGCTCAGGCTGGGCACAGGGTCACCTCGGTTACATGTACGACAAGGGCAGGGGCGTGCCGCAGAGCGACGCGGAGGCGTTCCGCTTGTACAAGCTCGCTGCCGACAAGGGCGACACGATCGGGCTGAACAACCTGGGAGCGATGTACGCCGAAGGACAGTTCGTAGCCAAGGACGAAGTGGAGGCGGTGAGGTGGTACCGATTGGCGGCGGATCAGGACGACGCCGTGGCGCAACGAAATCTCGGCAATCACTATGCCGACGGACTCGGTGTGCCGAAGGATCCGGCAGAGGCCGCGAAATGGTACCGACGCGCTGCGGACCAGGACGATACCAGTGCACAAATTCGTCTTGCCAACCTGTACAAGCGGGGCGTCGGTGTGCGGCAGAGTCTTGTTGAGGCGGTGAAATGGTTGCGCAAGGCAGCGGAGCAGGGGGATGCAGACGCGCAAGTAGATCTCGGCAAAATGTATTTCGACGGTGTAAATGCGGAAGCCGGCAAGGTGCCGCAGGGTAGCTTGTTGAATCCGCCTGAAGTGATCGCGCAGAATTTCGCAGAATCCGCAAAGTGGTACCGAATGGCGGCTGTGCAGAGTCGCACGGACGCGCAAATCGAATTGGCCGCGATGTATTCGGAGGGAAAACTGGGCGAGCCGGACTACGCGGAGGCGTTGAAATGGGTCGGTGCTGCGGCCGACAAGGGCGATTCGCGAGGGCAATTCGGCCTTGGCCAAATATATCGATATGGCAAGGGCGTCACCAAGGATGGTGCAATTGCGGTCAAGTGGTTCCAGCTCGCAGCCAAACAGGGGCACGGCGAGTCCCGTCTCATTCTTGGATTTCAATATTGGTACGGGGAAGGCGTGGAGAAGGATCGCTTAGAAGCGGTGAAGTGGTTTCAGTTGGCGGCGGCGCAGGGATATCTGGACGCGCAAGACTATCTGGGCTACGCCTACCGGTTCGGCAGCGGTGTTTCGCAGAATTACGAGCAGGCTCTCAAATGGTATCGGCAGGCGGCCGACAAGGGACTTGCGTCGGCGCAGGCTTCGCTGGCAAGCATGTACCGGTATGGCGAGGGTGTGGAGCGCGACTACGCCGAGGCACTGAAATGGTATCGGTTGGCGGCGAGCAAGGACTATGCGACAGCGCAGTCGGCACTGGGCAGCATGTACGCGAATGGGCAGGGTGTGGCGCGCGACGATGTGGAAGCGTTGAAATGGTACCGATTGGCGGCGGAGCAGGGTAGTGCTTTTGCCCAGGACCAATTGGGCGACAAGTACCACTACGCGATCGGCGTGGAACGGGATTATGCGGAGGCGATCAAGTGGTATCGCAAGGCGGCCGAGCAAAAGCACTCCGGCGCATTGAGTGACATGGGCTTGGTGTATCGCTTCGGACACGGCGTGCCGCGCGATGCGGTCGAGTCGATGCGCTGGTATCGGCTGGCAGGCGAGCAGGGGTCCAAACTTGCGCAAGACCGGCTGGGCATGTTTTATTACCTAGGCGAAGGCGTCGAGCAGGATTTTGCGAAGGCGATCGAGTACTTCCGGAAAGGCGTGGAGTTGGGCGACGACAACTCAATGATCGAACTCGGCAACGCCTATCGCGACGGAAAAGGCGTATCAAGGGACTATGCCGAGGCGATGAAGTGGTATCGGAAGGCCGAGGCCAATCAGAGCCGGTATGCAACCTTGATGATCGGCAAGATGTATGGCGAAGGCCAAGGTGTTCCGCAGGATCGCGAGAAGGCATTGCAGATCTATCGGGACCTGGTTGCCAAGCAAGACGATTTTGCGCGCCTGCAACTGGCCCTCGTTTGTGAATCGGGCGTCGGCATTCCACAGGATTTTCCCGGCGCGGCAAGCCTGTACCGGGCCGTCATCGAGGCAGCTCGGCTGGATGGCTCGCTTGCCGAAGCGCTGTACCGCCTCGGCAGTTTGCACGAGCGTGGTGACGGAGTGAAGAAGAATCGGGTGGCTGCCTATGCCTTGTACACGTTCTCGATCGAAAATGATCCGTCATCCGAAAATGAGGCGCCACGTCTGCGCGCAACGCTTGCCGCAACCCTGAAAAGAGAGGAGCTCGCGATCGGCGAGGAGCTCGCCAAGCGTATCTGGAAATCGCCCAAGCCGCTGACAGTGCTGGATCAGTTCCTGGCGCAACCGGCCGCCGCGAAGAAGACGTCGTGATTCAGTGCGGGCTGCCTCCCAACTGCCTAGCGAAAAACGCCTCCATCATCCGGTCCCGGTGCAGCCGGTTGGCCTTGGTCGCCAGTCCATGCTTCGCGCCCGGATAGGTCATCAACTCGAATAGCACGCCGCGCGAAGTCAGATCGCTGATCAACCGCGTCGAGTTGGTGAAAAGTACGTTGTCGTCGGCCATGCCGTGCAGCAACAGCAGCGGCGAGTGCAGGCCACCCAGGTGCGCGAACACGCCGCTTTGCTTGTAGCCCTCGGCATTTGTCTTCGGGTCGCCGAGATAGTGTTCGGTGTAGTGGGTGTCGTAGAGCGCCCAGTCGGTCACCGGCGCGCCGGCGGCGCCGGCGGCGATGCGGTCCGAGCCGGCGGCGAGCAGGCGCACGGTCATGAAGCCGCCGTAGCTCCAGCCGAATACCCCTATGTGTTTGGCATCGACAAAGCTTTGTGCGCCGAGCCAGGCTATGCCGGCCAGCTGGTCCTGCACTTCGGCCTTGCCGAAGTTGCCGTAGATGACGTCGGTGAATTTGCGCTCGCGCCGCGCCGAGCCGCGATTGTCGAGGCGGAACACCACGTAGCCGTGCTGCGCCATGTATTGCTCGAAGTAGCCGCCCCAGCGGCGCGAGACCATCTGCGCGCCGGGCCCGCCGTAGACGTGCACCAGTGCGGGGTAGCGCTTGGCGGGGTCGAAGTTGGCGGGTTTGATCAGCGAGTAGTGCATGGTCTGGCCGTCCGTCGCGAGCAGGGTGCCGAATTCGGTGGCCTGGTGCGACGCGAAGTAGGGCGCGTAGGGGTGCTTGCCGTTCAATTCGTTGTGTTCGATCCAGGTCAGGAACGAACCATCGGGCTTGCGTACGCTGGTCTGCGGCGGCGTGTTGGTGTCCGACCAGGTATCGACGAACACGTCGCCGCTGTCGGCGAACTCGGCCTCGTGCCAGCCGTCGCTCATGGTGATGCGCGCGGGGCTGTCGGCGTGGCTGCCGTCCAGCGGCAGGGCGTACACCTGCTTGTCGATCGCCGCATCGCGATTGGACGCCACAAACACGAGGCCCGCCTTTTCATCGATGGCGAGCACGTGCTCGACGCCCCAATCGCCGCGCGAGATGTCGTGCAACAGCTTGCCGTTGAGGTCGTAGAGGTAGAGGTGATTGCGACCGCTCTTCTCCGAGGCCCAGACGAAGGCGTCCTGCTTGGCCAGAAAGCGCAGGTCGCCGTGCAGGTTGACCCAGGTCTTGGAGGTCTCCGTAAGAAGAGTCTTTTGAACGAGCGTTTTGGCATCGACCGACACCAGGTCCAGCCGCTGCTGGTTGCGCGCTTCGCGCTGGAACACCAGTTGTTTGGCGTTCTTGCTCCAGTCGGCGCGCACCAGGTAGATGTCGGTTTCCTTGCCGAGGTCGACCTTGCGTAGCTTGCCGTCGGCGAGGCCAGCAATCCACAGAGTGACTAGTACGTTCTTGGCGCCTGCATACGGATAGCGCTGTTCCACTACTTCGGTGCGGTCGGCGTAGATTTCGAAGCGGCGTGCCACCGGCACCGGCGATTCGTCGAAGCGTTTGAAGGCGATCGCGGAATCGTCCGGCGCCCACCAGTAGCCGCTGGTCTGGCCCATTTCCTCCTGGGCTACGAATTCGGCTTCGGCGTTGTGGATGGTCTTGCCGCCGTCGCGGGTGAGTTTTCGTTCCTTGCCGGTGGCGACGTCCACGACGAAGAGATTCTGCCCGCGCACGAAGGAAATATATTTCCCTTTCGGCGAAACCTGCGGGTCAAGCACTTCGCCGCCGGCGATGCGTCGCGCCTTGTCCGGGTTCGCGACTTCCACCAGATACAGTTCCCCGGCCAGCGGCACCAGCAGAGCCTTGCCGTCCGGCGACCAGCTGTAATCGACGATGCCGCGAAAGCTCGCCGAGCGCTCGCGCTCGCGGCGCGCCTTTTCGGCGTCGGAAAGTTTTTCGTTCGGCTGGAGCTTCTTCGAATCCACCAATCTGCGCATCGCCTTGTCAGCAAGGTTGAATTCCCACAGGTCGAGCTGGAACTGGTCGTCCTCGCGCCCGCGCAGGAAGGTGACACGCGCGCCGTCCGGTGAAACCTTCAGCTTGCGTGGACTGGTACCCGAGAGGCCGGGGTCGGCTTGCAGGCGTTCGAGGGTGAGCTG
>CAZCKI010000033.1:0-13361 GCA_964498815.1 uncultured Burkholderiales bacterium | reverse complement strand
GGCCGAGGGGCCGGCGATGACCAGATCGTCGGTGTACATGATGCCGTTGGCTACGCGCACACTCGCGTCGATTGTGTCGAAGGCAAAGCCCTTGCCGACAATATCGTTGAAGTTGAAGGTGAGCCGCCTGGCAATGGATTGCAGGCTCAACAGCCCCAACAGTTTTGCGGCCCCGACCGGTGCATTGCTGAATTGACCCTTGCGTGCTTCCACCTTGAATTCGCCCGACAAGTTTTCGAGGCGAAATTGGTAGGCGTGACCGGGCCAGGACAGCTTGCCTTCGAGTTTCCCGGTGCCGCCCTTGATCGCATCGGCGTAGCCGAATTGGTTGAACAGGGGATTGAGGTTATTGGCCTCGAACTTGATGTTCATATTGGTGCGCGACCCCGAGGCACCCGGTTTGGATGGACTGCCGGGATCGCCATCGCGCAGCCAGATGCCGTTCATCTCCAATTGCGCATGGCCGTTGCTTACGTTGAGCTGGTCGATTTTCCAATTGACGTCTTGCTGCGCCGCGCGCATCTCCAGCTTGCCAAGCCAGCGCTCCTTGAAGGTGAAATCGTCGGCAACGATATCCAGTGCCGGCAAATGCACCTCGCGCGCAGTATCGACTGGCGTCTCAGCAGCCTTGCCCGGTGCCTCGTCACCGATCACCAGCTTCTTGAGCCTGGCTCGCACTAGGCCCGGGTCGTTGCCGGCACCCGCCCGCCAGGTGAAATCGCCCGCCGCATCGGCGCTCTCCACCGACATCGCCCAGACATCGGACGCATGGCGCCCTTTCAGTTTCATACTGCTGAAGGTTCGTCCATAGGCCTGCAGGCTGCCCAGCTTGAAATCGAATCCGGTGAGCGGCGATTCACCGCCGGCACTCTTGCCGGCAGCGGCGGGCGAATAGAAATTCTGGAAGGCGCTGTTCCAGGCATCGTAGTCCAACGCCTTCAGGCTGCCCCCCAGCCACAAGCCCTCTGCCAGTACCAGCTCTTCAGGCACCGCGTCGTTGGCGCTGGCCAGCCCGCCGTACAGACCGTGCGCCACGCCATTGGCGTCGAATCTCCGGCGAAAGCGCGCGTCGATGCGGGAATCTCCGTCGGCGGATGCCGCTGCAGCCGCTCCCGCCACCAACGTAAGGTGAATCTTTTCATCGGCAAGCCCGGTGTGGCTGAAGCGCACGGCCAGCGCTCGCGCTTCGTCTGTCAATTTGGCGAGCGGGAAAGGAAGCGTCGACGATACACCCGTCAGATCGGTGTCGATGGCGACCTCGATGCCGCCGTTACGGGGGCCGATGCGGCCGCGGAAATCGGTGGTGCCTTGTATCTGCTGCGGCAACGCGAATGGCAGCACGTCTCCCATGTCGGCCAAATTGGCGCGGCCTAGGAAGTCGACGGCGATCGGCACGCCGCCCCCGCCGCCGATCGAAATGTTGAGGGGATTGCCGTAGGCCATTCCGGCCAGGCCGCTGCTTTTCACGTTGGCTTCGGTAAAGGCCACGCTGCCCGACAGACTGCTGATGGCGGGGCCGAAGCTCGGTCTGGCAGTCCCGCTTTTGAGCAGATAGTTTCCGTTGATACGAAAAATCTCGTTGCCGACCAGCGGAATCTTCAGGGACAAATCGAGCTTGCCCGGCCCTTCGATCGCGACAAACTTGCTGAACGACCCGACGCCATCCACCAGCGGGCTTTCACGCAGGTAGCGCATCACATCCTCGGCGCGCGCGTTGGTCGTACCGTCGATCGACAGGACCGACGGTTGCGCCAGCAGGTCCGGAACCGACAAGGTGGTGCGGCCGAGTTTGGCATTGAAGATGCGGCCGTCTTCGACGGTCGCGGTGAACGTCGAGTTGGCGACGGAAACTTTGCCATTGAGATCCTCCGCCACCGGCCACTTGTCGAGGTAGTCGAATTTCACCTTGTTCAGCTTGGCCTGGATCTTCCAATCGCCGCCCTTGCCGTTGTGAAACGGAAATTCGTACAACTCGCCGCGCAAGGAGAATTCCACATCGTCGAGCCGGCCGCCTTTGACGGCGCGGTCCAGGTAGCGACGCGTCACAGCGATGCGATTCGGCAGATAGTCGGCGACTACCTTCGCATCGATATGAGCGAATTTGCCCTTGATGTCGAGCGATCCGGGGCCTTTCTCATCCTTGGCGCGCGGTCCGTCGGCGCGGTAACGCCAATAGCGTCCGCTCAATTCGCCGGAAAGGCCCGCATTTTCAAATGCCATTTTGTCGAAATCGATCTCCAGCGCCTCGCCGCCGGCTCGCCATTTTCCCTCGCCGGAAAATTGGTCGAATTGCAAGGGAGATCGCATATATGCGGCCAGGGTGATCGTCATGTTTTTTGCGCCTGCGGAGAATTTTCCACCGGCTTGATCGCCTTCGACCGAACCGCTGAATCCCTCCAGGCCGGGGCTGGTTTCGCCGGCGCGGACGCCAAAGTTTTCCAGCATTCCCCTGACGCGGTAACGGCTCGGTTTATCCAGGTAGCCGCCCCAGGCAAACTGCGCATTGCGAATCACGCCGTGCAGTGCGTACCTTGCCGCCAGGGAACGCACGTCCTTGCCGACCGGGAAATACTCCAGCAGCGCGGTCACAACCTTGAGGTCGATGTCGTTGCCGGCGATTTCGCCCTGGGCCCTGGTCACATCCGACTGGTTTTGCAAGGTCACCGAAAAGTCCGCCGGCGGCAGCGTCACCCCTTCGCGGGTGCGCAATTCCAGCCGCTTGCTGCCGACGGTAAAGCCGCCCTCTTCCTGCCGGTATTCCAGGCGGCCGCTCAAGCGCGCAAGATGGATCGGCGCCACGTCGGCGTCGCACTGGGCGTGGGCGTTGGTCAAATGGACATCCGCGCTGATCGACCGGACCGGATTGACGCCGTTCACACCCGGCCCCTTGCGGTTGTCCAATTCCGCCCAGGCGCGCACATTGCCGGCGCCGGACTGCAGTTGTTGCGGGACCGGAATGTGCAATCGCAACTCGTCCAGATTGGCATCCGTTACCGAGGCATAGAGCTTACCGGCGAATTCCCAGCGCCCTGCAACCTGTTCGAGCAGCAAATCGCCGCGCGCTTCCATATTCCTGGCAAGGTTTCGAGGCGGAGTGGCGGTAATACCCAGCAGGTGACGCTCCCCGCTTTTCTCCAGTCGTATGCCGACTTCGGAGAAATGCAATTCCTGGCCGGGACTCAAGTCGTCCTTCCAGCTCAGCGCGGCGTGATCGATCTGCAATGCCGTCTGTTCGACCAGCCAATTCAACAGGCGTCCATCTTCGTTGGTCGCCTGCGAAGCGTTCAAGGCACGACCGGCGAAATAAATCAGGCCGTCTTTGCTGCGAGTGAGCGCCAGTTCCGGGCTCACCAGGTGAATCTCGTCGAAGCGCACCTGTCCGATCAATAACGCCCACCAGGAAAGGGACGCATGCAACTTCGGCAGCTTGAAGGCCACCGTGCCCGGCGGTCGCAGGTCCGAGCGACTGCCGGCGGGCTCCAGGAACTGCACGTTTTCCAGTTCCACATAGGGACGAAATCCCGACCAGCCGCTGCGAATACCGTCGGCCGATACGCTCATGCCGGACGCTTCGGCGACATAGGCGACGATCTTTTCGCGGTAATCCGCCACCTTCGGCAACACGGCGAACTTCAGGGTCAGCACCAGTATCGACAGCAGCACCGCAAACACGATGCTGAACCAATACATCGTTCGCGTGCAAAACCGGCCAATATGAAATGCCAACTTGATAATTGCGCTCCGATGCTACGGGAAGTCGGGACCTGTGCAGGTCCCGTGCTATTTTAACGGCCACAAGGTCCGAACGGACGACAACACACGTATGGAACCCACTGCCACGTTCGACACCCGCATCGAGAGGATGGTTCGCGCCTCGCATTATGCCGAGCGCTGCCTGACGGCGCAGCCGGACTTGCGGGACGAATTGCGCGCTTGCGGCGGTACGCCATGGCTCCCGCAGGACATGCAAGGCGCGCTGGCCGACGCGACTCCGGCGACGCTGGATCGGGCCTTGCGCCGATTGCGAAAGCGTGTGCTGCTGCGCCTGATCTACCGGGATCTCAACGGTCTGGCAGATTTGTCGGAGGTAATGGCGTCCATCTCGTCGCTCGCCGACATTTCGTTACAAATCTGCTGTGCAGTCCACCAACGCGATCTTGCCACGATGTGGGGCATCAAGAACGCAGGGCAGGATCCGCGCGCGCAAATGACCGTGGTCGGCATGGGCAAGCTGGGGGCGCAGGAATTGAACGTTTCCTCCGATATCGACCTGGTGTTCCTGTACGCCGAAGACGGCGAAGCCAGCACCGAGCGCAGCTGGCACGAATTCCACGCCGAATTGGGAAAACGGCTGATCCGCTCGCTGGATGCGCCGGATGCCGACGGTTTTGTGTTCCGCGTCGATATGCGCCTGCGTCCCTACGGCGCCAGCGGGCCGCTCGTCACCAGTCACGCGGCCTTGGCCGATTACTTTCAAAAACAAGGCCGGCCCTGGGAGCGCTACGCCTGGCTGAAAGCGCGCGCGATTACCGGGCTGCCGAATCATTCTGCCGCAATCGCCGATATCGTTTTGCCGTTCGTGTATCGCCGCTACCACGACTATGCCGCCATCAACGAAATGCGCGAGTTGCACGCCCAGATCCGCGCCGAAGCACAGGCACGCAACAAGCTCGACGACATCAAGGTCGGCAAGGGTGGTATTCGCGAGATCGAGTTCATCGTGCAATTGCACCAATTGATTCGCGGCGGTCGGGAAGCTGACTTACGGGTCTCGTCGACGCGAGTCGCCCTGGCGAAAATCGGCGAAATGGGCCTGTTGCCGGCCGCTCGCGTGCAACGCCTGGAAGAGGCCTACCGGTTCCTGCGCAATCTCGAGCACCGCCTGCAATACCTCGACGACCAGCAAACCCAGGCTCTGCCCGCGCAGGCCGACGACCGGCAGCGGATCGCCGAGGCGATGAACTTCCCGGACTGGACGGCATTGCTGGCCTCGCTGAATCGCCACCGCGAATTTGTTACCGCCGAATTCGAAGCGTCCTTTACCGGCGCGGAAAGCGTTGCGCCCGTTGCACCATCGCGCCCGCTGGTTTCCGGTCTGCAGGCGGCAGTCGACTTGCAGGTCGAGGCGCGCTCGCTCGACGACGAGTCTGCCGGCGCCATTCGAAACCGCGTGACGGCGTGGCTGGGTTCCTCCCGCACCGAATCCCTGACCGTCAAGGTGCGCGCGCGAATCGATACGCTAATGCCGGAAATCCTCAGGGCTGCTTTCCAGCACAACAATGCAAAGGAGGTCTTTTTCCGCTTGTTCGACCTGCTGGAAGCCATCGACCGGCGCGAGACCTACCTTGCCCTGCTGACCGAGTATCCGGCCATTGTCGATCGGCTCGCCCGCATCGTCTCGGTGAGCGCCTGGGCGGCAGGTTTCGTGGCCCGCCATCCGCTGGTGATGGACGAATTGGTGCGGGCGCCGACCCAGGCCGCGATCGACTGGAGCGCCGAGAAGGCCCGCATCGACGCCGCCTGCACAGCCGCAGGCAACGATATCGAACGTCAATATGAGTTGTTGCGCCACGCCAAACAGTCGATTCTGTTTCGCCTCAACGTGGCCGACATCGAAGGCCGCATCGGCGTGATGGCGCTATCCGACGAATTGACCATCCTGGCCGACCTGCTTTTGGATCTCACCGTGCGACTGGCCTGGAAGTCGCTGTACGGCGATGAGCGCTTCCACGGCTTTGCCGTGATCGGCTACGGCAAGCTCGGCAGCAAGGAACTGGGCTACGCTTCGGACTTGGACCTGGTCTACGTCTATGATTCCGGGGCGGCGATTGCCGCCGATCGCTTCGGCAGGCTCGCCCAACGCATCAATAGCTGGCTCAATACCATGACAGCGGGCGGCGTCTTGTACGAGACCGATTTGCGGCTGCGTCCGGACGGCGCAGCGGGACTTCTCGTCACCAGTCTAGAGGCTTATGCCGACTATCAGCAGCGCCGCGCCTGGACCTGGGAGCATCAGGCCCTGACGCGGGCGCGTTGGTGCGCAGGCGACGCGAGTCTCGCCGCCCCCTTTCAGAACATTCGCGACTCGGTACTCGCAAAGTCTCGCGACCGGGCCGAGCTGCGGCAGGAGATTGCGGCGATGCGAGCCAAAATGCGAGGCGAAAAGAAAGATAGGCCGGATCGGCTCGACCTCAAAAACACCGTGGGCGGCATCGTCGACGTCGAATTCATCGTGCAATACCTGATCCTCGCCTATTCGCACGAACACACCGAGTTCCTCGGCAATCTCGGCAATTTCGCCCTGCTCACCCGCGCCGCGGCCTTGGGCATTCTGGAGGAAGAACAGGCCGCCGCCACCGGCAAGGCCTACCTCGCCTACCGCGAACGCCTGCATATTGCGCAAAACAACAATGAGCGCAAAGCGTGGATTGAACCAACTGAACTTGCGACCGAACGCGCCGCAGTGAGCCGCGTGTGGAAAGCCGTTTTCGCCGATAACGCCTGAGGCCGATGCAAAAGCCTCGTTGCCGCCCGCTATTTCGACGCGACGCCGGTTGCCAGCATTTCCCGTGCGTGTTTTCGCGTGGTTTCGGTAATCGTCACGCCGCCCAGCATGCGTGCAATTTCCTCGACGCGTGCCTTGCCATCGAGTGCCGTGATGGCGGTGGTGACGACGCCGTCGCGGGACGCCTTGGCCACCAGCAATTGCTGCTGCGCGCAGGCTGCGACTTGCGCCAGGTGGGTTACGGCAAGCACCTGGTGATGCGATCCCAGCGCTCGCAACAGACGTCCCACCACTTCGGCCACGCCGCCGCCGACACCGGCGTCCACTTCGTCGAAGATCAAGGTACCGACGCCGCCCTTGGCCGAGGCCATCATCTGGATCGCCAGCGAAATGCGCGAAAGTTCGCCCCCCGAAGCGATTTTTGCCAGCGGCCCCAGCGGCTGGCCCTGATGTGCCGCCACCTGGAATTCGCAGCTTTCCTGCCCCTTGGCGGAAGCGTCGCGCGGAAAAAACTCCACCGCAAAGCGGCCGCCGGGCATCGCCAAGGTTTGCAGTGATAGCGTCACTTCGGCGGCAAACTTTCGCGCAGCCTTCTGGCGCGATTGGGTCAGCTTTTGCGCTTCTCCCTGGTACAGCGCCAGGGCGGCTCGCTCCTGCTCGATCAAAGCATCTAGCGATTGACCGCCGCCCAGGGCCGACAGCCGATCGCGCTTCTGCTGCAAAAACTCCGGAATGCGCAATGGTTCGATGCGGTATTTACGGGCTATCTCCTGCACGTCGGCGATTTCCCGGTCGTATTCGGCGAGACGGCCTGGGTCCACATCGAGCTTGCGCAGGTAATGGCGCAAACTGGCAACGGCCTCGCGCAATTCCACGCTGGCGCTGGCGATCAGGTCCACCGCCTCCCTGAGGGAAGTATCGGTTTCGGCCGCGTGCGCCAGGTCGGCCGCCAGGTCGTCGATCTGCGTCAACGCCGCCGACTCCGACTCGGAAAGACCCTCGATCGCCGCCTCGGTGGTGGAAATCAGGCTCGCGGCATTGGCAAGGCGACGCTGGCCGGCCAGCGTTTCTTCCCAGTGCGCCGCGGAAAAATGGAGCTTTTCCAGATCGCCGATCTGCCAGGTCAGCTCTTCGAATTCTCGGGCGATGGCCGCCTCATTGGCCTCGCGCGCCGCTCGGATGTTAGCGAGCTGTGACCATGCCGCATGACGCGCGGCCACGGCGGCCAGCAATGAGTCATTGCCGGCAAAATCGTCCAGCAAACCCAACTGCGCATCGCGCTTTAACAGCGTCTGGTGTTCGTGCTGGCCGTGGATATCGATCAGCAGTTCCGCCAGGTCGCGCGCCTGGCTCAAGGTCACCGCGACACCGTTGATGAACGACTTGGAGCGACCGCCGGCATCCAGCACGCGGCGAAACAGGCAGACGTCGGCGTCCTCGTCGGCCAGCTCATTCGCCGCTAGCCATTGCCTCGCCGGCGCGATTGCCTGCAAATCAAATTCGGCGGCAATCTCGGCGCGCGCCTGGCCGACGCGGACCATATTGGCGTCGGCTCGTGCGCCTAGCGCCAGCGACAAGGCGTCGATCAGTATCGACTTGCCCGCGCCGGTCTCGCCGGTGAGTGCGCTGAAGCCGGATTCGAAGTCGAGTTCGAGCGCATCGACGATGACAAAATCCCGGATCACCAGTGACCGCAGCACCTTAGGAAGTCCTCTCGTTCCAGTGCAGTTTCGAGCGCAGCATCGAAAAATAGGAATAACCGCGTGGGTGCAGCAGTCGCAGGCGGTCGCGATGGGCGCGAATGACCACCACGTCGTCGTTTTCCGGGTCAAAGTAAGACTGCACGTCGAAATTGACACGGGCATTGACACCGCGAATCATCCGCACCCGCACTTCGGCGTCGGACGAAATCGCGATCGGGCGGTTGGACAGCGTGTGAGGCGAGATCGGCACCAGCGAGATGGCCGGCAAGCCGGGTTGCAGTATCGGTCCACCGCTGGACAAGGCGTACGCCGTCGAGCCGGTCGGGGTATTGACGATCAGCCCGTCTGCGCGCAAGGAATAGATGAACTCGCCGTTTACTTCGACGGCAAACTCGATCATGCTGCCCATGGCGCCGCGGCTCACCACCACATCGTTCAGCGCCACGCTTTCAAAAATGGCTTTGCCGCCGCGCTGGATGGTCGCGTGCAGCAGCAGGCGCGATTCTTCCAAGAATTCGCCGTCCAGCAAGGCAGACATGCTGGTCTCGGCGCTTTCCGCGGAAATGTCGGTCATGAAGCCCAGGTGGCCGAGATTGACTCCCACCAGCGGCACGCCGTGACGCGCCACGCTGCGGGCGAGCCCGAGCATGGTGCCGTCGCCGCCCACCGCAATGACCAGGTCGGCGCCTTCCAGCAGGGCGTCCAGAGGTTCGCGGGGCATTACCTGGTCCGGCTTGGCGCCGGCAAACTCCGCCGTGCGGCTGTCCAGCAGCACCCGCAGGCCGCGTTTTTTCAGCAATGCGATCAGTGCGTTGACGGGGCCGGCAACGTTGACACCGTCGTGCTTGCCGACGATTGCGACGGTTTTGAATGGGATGCTCACCCGGCGATTAAAGCATATCGGCAGGCCGCCACAAAATCCGGCCGGTTTCGCAGGCACGGATTCGCGTCAATTGCGCATTTCTCCCATCCCGCCCGGCTTTTCCTTACAATGCAGGCATGCTATCGGAACGTGCCCAGACGCTGCTCAAGTTCCTCGTTGAACGCTATATCGCCGAAGGCCAGCCGGTCGGATCGCGTGCACTTTCCAAGTTCTCCGGCATGGAACTTTCCCCCGCTTCGATCCGCAATGTCATGGCCGACCTGGAAGAGATGGGTTACATCGCCAGTCCGCATACCTCGGCCGGCCGGGTTCCCACGCCAAAGGGCTATCGGATTTTTGTCGATACCCTGCTGACCATCAAGCCGCTACACCAGCTGGAGCAAGAACAGCTGCAGGAGCAAATCCGACCCAGCGATCCGCGCCAGGTGGTATCGATCGCATCCCAATTGCTTTCCGACCTGACCCATTTTGCCGGCGTCGTCGTGACGCCGCGCCGCCATACCGCCGGCCTGAAGCACGTCGAATTCATGCAGCTCTCGGAAAAACGCGTGCTGCTCATCATCGTCGCAAGCGACGGCGATGTGCAAAATCGGATCATCTTTACCGACAAGTCCTATACGCCTTCACAGTTGACCGAAACGGCGAACTACATCAACCAGCATTACGCCGGCTTCGACTTCGACCATTTGCGCGACAAGGTCCAGTACGAATTGTCCCAGTTGCATCAGGATATTTCGACCATGATGGCAGCCGTGGTGGAGGCACGCGGACAAGGTTCCGGCGACTCCGGTGTGGTGCTGTCAGGCGAACGCAACCTGCTCGACGCCAACGACATCGCTTCCAATATGGGCTCGCTGCGCAAGCTGTTCAACCTGTTCGATCGCAAGTCCCAACTAATGGAGCTTCTCGATATTTCGCAGCGAGCCGAAGGCGTGAAAATATTCATCGGTGGCGAATCGGACCTGGTGCCGCTCGATGAATGCTCGGTGGTGACCGCGCCCTATGAAGTGGACGGCGTCGTGGTCGGCACGGTCGGCGTCATCGGCCCCACCCGCATGGCCTACGAGCGGGTGATTCCGATCGTCGATGTCACGGCCAAGCTGCTCTCGTCCGCGCTATCCCAACATTAGGATGGAAAAACAGGATTGAGGATTCAGGATTGAGAGAAAGGCGGCAGCACAGCCGTTTCAACTCAATCCTGAATCCTCAATCCTGAATCCTCACATGCCCTTCTTCTCCCCGGAACCACCGTTCACCCACGGCACGCAACTCAGGACGGGCATCCTGCTGGTCAACCTGGGCACGCCGGACGAACCGACCCCCGCGGCGGTACGCAGGTATCTGAAGGAATTTCTATGGGACCGTCGGGTGGTGGAGATCCCGCGCGTCGCGTGGTGGCTGGTCCTGAACCTAGTCATCCTCAACGTCCGGCCCGGGAAGTCGGCGAAAAAATATGCTTCGATCTGGATGCCGGAAGGCTCTCCCCTTCGCGTGTATACGGAGCGCCAGGCGCAACTGCTGCGCGGTTATTTGCGCGAGGTCATTCGCACGCCCTTCAAGGTGGCGGCCGCGATGCGTTATGGCCAGCCCTCCATCCAATCGGGCATCGACAAACTGAAAAAAGACGGCTGCGACCGCATTCTGGTGTTGCCGCTCTATCCCCAATACGCGGCCAGTACCACGGCATCGACATTCGATCAGGTGGCGAGGGTGTTGATGAAGCAACGCAACGTGCCCGCTATCCGCCTGGTTCGCAGCTTCCACGATCATCCCGCCTACATCGACGCCATCGCCCGCAACGTGCTGGATTTCTGGATGAAGCGCGGCCGCCCCGATTTCAGCAGAGACCGGCTGGTTCTGACTTTTCACGGCCTGCCGCGTTTTCACCTGGACCAGGGCGATCCCTACCACTGTCAATGCCACAAGAGTGCCCGCCTCATCGCCGGAAAGCTGGGCCTAGCCGACGGCCAATATCTGGTTACCTTTCAATCCCGTTTCGGCGAGGCGGAGTGGCTGCAGCCGTACACTGCGGACACGGTGCGAAAGCTGGGCAAAGAGGGTATCGAACGCATCGACGTGATTTGCCCGGGATTCGCGGCAGATTGCCTGGAAACCCTGGAAGAAATCGCCATCGAGGCGAAGAGCGATTTCCTCTCAGCAGGAGGGAAAGCGTTCCACTACGTCCCCGTCACCAACGATACGCCGGCCTTTGTCGGTGCGCTGGCCGAGGTGGTGCGCGAAAACCTGCAGGGCTGGACCAGCGAAAGCTGGGACGTCGCGGAAACTTCCCGCGAAAATGAACTTTCTTCGCTCCGGGCCGGTCGCAAGGGAGCTCCGAAGTAACACTTACGTCAATCTGACAAAGCGTGTTTTCCCCGCGAAAGTGCGCGCGTCATCTGTTAAAATCGGCGTGGTTTCGCTGTAGTTTCGTTACAGGCAGCGCCTCGTCTTCTAGCTCGATCATTTGCCCAAAGTATCAACCGAAAGGATTTTCATGCGACGTGTTCTCTCCCTGTTCGTGGTGCTTGTTGCCGGATTGCTGGCAGCTTGCGGAAAAAACGACAATTCCACACCGAATGCGCAAATACGCTTTTTTCTCGCCATACCTGACAGCACCGCCGTCAACGTTCGCCTGAATTCGGATACGACCAACTTCCAGTCCGGGATCGCATACCAGGGCCTTTCCGCCTACAAGGACATTACCGCTGGTTCGCAAACCCTGAATGTGCTTGACAGCAACGGCGTTACCGAACTGACATCGGGCTACACCTTCGGTGGCGCGAGCAAGTACACCCTGATTCTGAACGGTCGTGCAGCCTCCGCGGGCGGCCTGCTGCTGCAGGACGACACCACCAATCCGGCGGCCGGCAATTTCAAGATCCGCATGGTCAACGTCGGCAGCATATCGGTCGACTTTTACCTCCTGACTTCCGCCCAAAACGTCGCGACGTCCTCGCCGACGACCCTCGGTGTAGGCGTAGGCACCACCAACAACTACACCGAAATCGCCAAGGGCGACTACCGCGTCGTGTTGACGGTCCCGGGCTCCAAGGACGTCGTGTACGACTCCGGCGTCAGCACTTATGCCGACCAGGCGGTCGTCACCATGATCGCCTATGCAACCGGCAGCTCCAAACTGGTCAACGGCGCGGTCATCAACGGCACCACCCTGACCTTGCCGACCAATCCCTACGCCCGCATCAAGACGGTGCAAACGACGCCTGACGTTCCGCTGATGGACGTGCTGGTGGACAATCTGGTCACCTTCTCCAACGTGCCCTATCAGGCGGCGTCGAGCTACACCACCGTCAACTCGGGCACCCACGGCTTCAAGGCGCAGGCGACGGCGGTACCGGGTACCTTCCTTGCCAATACCAACCTGACTCTCGGCGGCGGCAAGGACTACACCATTGTCACCAACGGCAAGCAGGGCATCGTGACGCTGGTCCAATTGACCGACGTGAACTTTGCGCCCGGCCTCAACAAGGCACGGGTGCGCGTAGTCAACGCCGGACTGGGCGGTACCTCGGTCGATGTGCTGGTCAATTTTGTGAAGCAACTGAGCGCGGTGCAGGTTAATGGAGCCTCGGACTATCTGGAGCTCGACGCCAACACCTATGCGTTCACCTTCACCAACAGCGGCACCACGCAGGCAGTCGTTTCGCTACCTTCCGTCACGCTGACCGCCGGCACTCGCTACACGATCTACCTGGTCGGAAACAGCCCCACTTTGCAGGGCTCCGTCACCGTAGACAACTAATCCGGCGCACCAGACCGCGAACCCCGGCCCCGCGACGAAATCGTCGCGGGGCTTTTTTTGGCGAATTTCAGCCACTTCTTGCCAATACCCACTTGATTTTCATGGGATTGGCCCCATTTTCTCGTAAATATTTGTTTTGCAGGGAGTTTTTGGTATGTCAACGCCACCGAACGAGGTGCCGGTCGCGCCCGAGGCGGACGCGGTCGCGTCTGAACCGAAGGTCGAGTCCAGCGAAATGGAAGCGAAACTGGCCGAGGCAGTCGCTGCCAGCGAGAAACACCGCGACGAGTGGCTGCGCGCGGGCATGAAGCTGCCATCCGGATTCGGATTCCTTGTACCCAAGTACGAACACCGGCGGATGATCGCGTGCACGTATGTCCATAACAAGTTTTCTCATCGGGCCGGCGAGGGAAAGCTCATCATTCGCGCCGTGCTTGCGAGCGGCCTGGACGAGTCCGAAGGCGAACTGGTCGACGCGGTGCGTCATGAATTACGGGTGAGTCTTGGCCA
>CAZCKI010000032.1:0-13533 GCA_964498815.1 uncultured Burkholderiales bacterium | reverse complement strand
CTCGATGCGCCGGTGCGGCCGGGCGATATCATCACCGTCGAAGAAAGTTTTTTCTGATGAACGACCGCTCTTTCAGTTCGGCGCCGGTGGTGCCTACCATTCTGCCGGATCCGCAAACCGCCAATCTGGCGGAAACGCTCGACCTGATCGAGTACTGGCGCTCGATCACCAAACGAAAGTGGAGCATTATCGGGCTGGTGTTGCTGATTTCCCTGATCGCCACGCTGGTGGTCTATTCGCTGCGCCCCAGCTACCGTTCGACCACCACCATCCTGATCGAACAGGGCAAGTCCAAGGTGGTCTCGATCGAAGAGGTGTACAACGCGATGGGCGGCAATCGCGAGTACTACCAGACCCAGGTGGAAATACTGAAATCGCGCGAGTTGGCGCGCAAGGTGGTCGACAAGCTGAAGCTGCAAACACATCCCGATTTCGATCCGCGTCAGGAGCCGCAAAAGCCGCAGTGGTTCAGTTTCGGCTTCGACAGCAGCAAGGAGGCACCGTCGGAAGAAGCCATCGTCAAAAGGGCAATCGGGACCGTTATCGGTAATTTGCAGGTTCAGCCGGTTCGAAATAGCCAACTGGTGCAAATCAGCTATGTCGCCTACGACCGCGAGCTGGCGGCCAAGGTGCCCAACGCGCTTGCCGAGGTGTACATCGAGAGCGACCTGGAGGCGAAGGTTGCGATGACGCAAAAGGCCAGCGCCTGGATCACCGAGCGCATGGGGGATTTGCGCGTCAAGCTGGAGCAATCCGAACGCAACCTGCAGGACTATCGCGACCGCGAAAAAATCGTCGATGCCAAGGGGGTTGCGATGTCCGGCGCCTCGCGCGCGCTCGAAGAGGCCACCACCGGTCTGGTAATGGCCCGCAACAAGCGTGCCGAAGCCGAGGCCCTGTATAACCAGGTGCAGGCGGTCAAGCAGGGCCGTGGCGCCTACGATTCCATTCCTGCCGTGCTGCGACACCCGACGGTGCAGAAATTCATGGAAAACGTCGCCGACGCCGAACGCAAGGTGGCGGACAATTCCAAGCGCTACGGTCCCGAGCACCCGAAAATGGTGCAGGCCAACAGCGACCTGGCCTCGGCACGGGAAGGCGTCAGGCGTCAGATCGAGGTCGTCGTGGCCGGTGTTGCCAAGGATTACGAAATCGCACGCGCCAACGAGCAATCGATCGAGCGCGCGCTGGGGCAAAGCAAGGCCGAGATCCAGGGCATGAACCGCAAGGAATTCCAGCTCACCGTATTGGAGCGCGAGGCGCAGGCGAACAAGCAGTTGTACGATATGTTCGTCACCCGATACAAAGAGACCAACGCCGCCGGCGACTTGCAGTCGACCGTTGCGCGGGTGGTCGATCCCGCCATACTATCGAGCGTCCCCTACGCCCCCAACAAGACGCAAATCGTCGGGGTGGCGGCTGCGGTGGCATTGCTGATCGGCATCCTGCTTTCGCTGCTGCTCGACCGTATCAGCAACACCATCAATACGGCTGGCGAAGTAGAGAGCCGCCTGGGTCTGCCGATGCTGGGCTACCTGCAGAAGATGCAGGGCATTGGCAAGAAGTCGATGAAATCGGAAATGGCTTTCCTGAACGACAGTCAGTCGCTGTTTTCGGAGTCGATCCGGACCATTCGCACCAGCGTCATGATGAGCGCGCTGGACAGTCCCAAGAAGGTGATCGTCATTACGTCGTCGGTGCCGGAAGAGGGCAAGACCACCGTTTCGTTCAACCTGGCCTGCGCCTTGGCGCAGGTAAAGCGGGTACTGCTGGTCGATGCCGACTTGCGCCGACCCAAGATCGGCCGCCTGATCGGTCGCGACAAGGATGCGCCGGGCCTTTCGCATCTGGTATCGGGTGTCGCGCCGGTCAGCGAGTGCGTGCATCAGCACGAGCAAGGCGGCTTTCATATCCTGCCGGCGGGTTTCATTCCGCCCAATCCGCTCGAATTGCTGTCTTCCGCCAAGTTCCTCGAAGTGTTGGAAAAGTTGAAGGAAGCCTTCGACGTGGTGTTGATCGACTCGCCGCCGGTGCAACTGGTGAGCGACGCCGTGGTCTTGTCGCAATCGGCGAATACTGTGATCTATGTCGTCAAGGCCGACTCGACGCCGTATCAGCTGGCCCGCAACGGCATCAAGCGCCTCGCCATGGCGAATGCGCCTTTGCTGGGTGTGGTACTCAATCAATTGGATCTCGAACGCGCCGAAAAGTACTACGGCGAATACAGCGGCTACAGCCGCTATCGCGGTTACAAGGGCTACTACGCCTATGGATATGGTCCGGGAGCCAAGCCCGACAAATAGTCGCGCTGTCGGCCGCATAGCTGCGGTTTTGGCGGTGCCGGTCTTGCTATGGCTGGCCACCGTGGCGGCATCTCGCGCCTGGGCTGACCTTCACGCCCGTTCTGCGGCACACGGCCAGGAGCGCTTGCAGCAAAGTGCCGGCGCCCTGGGCCAGGTCGTGCGGTACCGCGACTGGCAAGCGGTGCACGACGAGTTGCAAATGACCCTGTCATTGGATCCCGGCAATCCATCGCTGCGCAGGCAGGCGGCCGACCTGCTGGCCATTCCGCTCAAGGATGGCGATCGATACCGTTCCTTCCTCGATGAATCCAGAAACGAGGCAACGAAGGCGGCGATTTTGCGACCGGGCTTTGCGTATGAATGGTCGAACCTGGCAACGGCCAAATACCGCCTGGGTGAAATCGATCCCGTCCTGTTTCGGTCATTGCAAAATGCGGCCATGCTCGGCCCCTGGGAGCCTCCCGTTCAGTGGGAGGTGATCGATACCGGCTTTGCGGTCTGGGATCAACTCCCCAAACCGGTGCAGGAAAATGTACTGGCGCTCGCCCGCAATGGAGCGCGGCATTACCCGAATGAGGTCTTGAATATTGCGCAGCGCAGGGGTAGGCTGGAACTTGTATGTGGGAGTGCAATTCTTGGTAAGATGTCACAATGCCGAGAGGGCACAAGTGAATTGGTAATTCCGGGGAACAATATGGGGGCAGTATGAACATTTCAAAATCCAGATTTATGCAGGTTTGGCTGGGCGCGCTGCTCCTTTGCGTGGCTCAATTGGCGTTGGCGCAAGTCGCCACCGTGTTCCAGATGACGGGAACCGCGCAAGCGGTGCCGGGCGCCGGTGCTGCACGCGTGTTACGCACCGGTGATGCCGTCAATCAGGGTGATACCGTCGTGACCGGCGATATGTCCACGTTGGTGCTGCGCTTCGGCGATGGCCACGTGGCGGCACTTACCGGTAAATCGCGCATGACGATTTCCGCATTCGAATACAACCGCATGGATCCGACCAAGA
Organism: uncultured Burkholderiales bacterium; assembly: GCA_964498815.1. Lineage (GTDB taxonomy): Bacteria > Pseudomonadota > Gammaproteobacteria > Burkholderiales > Usitatibacteraceae > UKL13-2. Next base: position 10,218 of record CAZCKI010000032.1, on the reverse strand, counting down.
GCAACGTGCTGCTCTCATTGCTGGAAGGCGGCATGCGCGCAGTGACCGGCCTGATCGGCAAAGCCAATCCGCAAAAGGTGGCGTATCGGGCATCGAACGCCACCATCGGCATCCGCGGTACCGACGCGACAATCATGACGGCCGCGGGCGCAGTTTCGGTGGTGGTGCACGATGGCATGATTACCTTCACATTGCCGGGCCAGCAGTCAGTTTCCATTCCGGCAGGCCAGGGACTGATCAAGCGGCCGGACGGCACCGTCAGAAGCGCGCCTGCGGCGCAGATCATCGCGGCCTTGCGGGCTGAAGCGGCGGCAGCGGCGGCGTTAGCCAATGCGCCTGGCGCCACCCAGGCACAGAAGGACGCGGCAGCGGCAGATGCTGCCGCGCTCAATGCCATGGTCTCCGCCCTGAATACGGCGACTTCCAGTTCTATCGTCGATGCAGTGACCAAGGCTGCCGCGGCCGCCGCCGCGCCGCCGACCCCGCCGGCTCCGCCCAAGCCGCCTGTGCCACCTGTGACCGGAAAGGGAGCGAGCCCGAGTTGACGGCGGTTGGGTAGCTCACAAAAAGCGGGGCGTCGATGAGACCCCCGCTTTTTTATTTGTGACATTGCCAGCGACCCGTGCGAAGAGATAGCGTCGGCGTGCGTATCAAAAAATCGGCGGAGCCCATCCTGTTCTGGGGATGGGTGGCTTTGCTCGCCTGGTCGGTGATCCCTTTGGGCAGCAATCGCCCCTGGGCCTGGGGCCTGCTGGAAGCAGCGGTTTTTCTTCATGCTGCCGTGTGGCTGACGGTTGCGGCATTGGGCTGGACAAAATTATCCGAGCCACTGCGGCGTGCCTGGCCCGTGCTGTGCATATTGCTGCTCTGGTTGCTGTATCAAGCCCTTTATTTCCTGCCGCTGCCGGCCGATGGGATAGGTTGGCTCTCGCCGGAATCACTGAAAATGCAGCAATTTGCAGACGGCCTGCCGGGCGCGCCGGAATGGAAGACGCTGGCTATCGATCCCTATGCCGCTAAAGTCGCCTGGCTGAAAAGCCTGCTCTATGTACTCGCCTTCGTCATGACCCTCGCGCTGACCGTCACGCGTGAACGCGCACGGCAGCTCGCCTACGCAATCGTGCTGGCCGGCATGGTGGTCGCGACCTACGGCGTGCTGATGCACGTCGGCCGCGAGAATATCGACTGGTTCGGCGAGCCGATGGTGCACGGTGCACGCGCCCTGGCGACCTTTGCCAATGCCGACCACTTCGCCGGCTGGCTGGAAATGGTGCTGGCACTCGGCGTCGGATTGCTGGTTGCCGATTTGCGCGACCGCCAGGCGGGGACCTGGAAGCAGTTGGCGCGCCACTTCATCGAGTGGGTCCTGAGCACGAAGATGCGGCTGCGGCTGATACTGTGCGTGTTGGTGATCGCGCTGGTGGCAACCCGCTCGCGCATGGGTAACGGCGCTTTTTTTGCCAGCATGTTCATCGCCGGGATCATCGGCATTGCCCTCTCGCGTCACGCCACCCGCGGTACCGTGATCTTGCTGGTGAGCCTGATCGTCATCGATACCTTCATCGTCGGTTCCTGGTTCGGTGTCGAAAAGCTGGCACAGCGGCTGGAACAGACCACCGTTGAGAAATCGCAGCGCAAAAGCGAAGAAAGCCTGGAAGAACGCACCGAAGCCGCGCTCTACGCTGTCAACCTGATCAAGGATTACCCGGCGTTCGGCACCGGCCCCGGTTCCTGGTATTCAGCCTATCCGCGCTATCGCGGTGCCGATGTCATCCCTTTCTACGACTTCGCGCACAACGACTATATCCAGTTCACGGCAGAAAGCGGTGTCATCGGCGTGACATTGCTGGCCGCTATCGTGCTGGCTAGCTTGATTGCGGCGTTGAAGGCCCAATATCAACGTCGCGACCCGCTGATGCGCGGGCTGTCGTTCGCCGCCATCATGGGTATCATTGCCATCCTGATGCACTCGAGCGTCGATTTCAACCTGCAGATTCCGGCCAATGCCATGCTGTTCATGGTGATCTTGGCCTATGCCTGGATCTCGCTGCACCTGGACCGGCGCTCACCCACCCAAAACAACGGAGACTGATATGTCGGGACACGGAATTCACGTACACGGGCCGCACGATCACGCGGTGGAACACGAGGCACAAAGTGGACAAGGCGGTGGCGGCCACGGCGACAGCCACAGCGGCCACGGCGCCGGCCTGGCGCAATACGTCGCCATCTTCACGGCCATCCTCGCCACCATCGGCGCCATCGTCGGCTATCTGGCTGGCCACACCCAGAACGAGGCTCTGCTTTTCAAGAACGAGGCGGTATTGCAGAAGGCGGCCGCGTCGGACCAATGGAGCTATTACCAGGCCAAGGGCATCAAGCAGAATCTTGCCGAGATCGCCGAGAAAACGGTTGCAGCACCTGACCTGAAAATGAAATATGCCGAGGAGGCGAAACGTTACAAGACCGAGAAGGCGGCGATCGAGAAGGACGCCAAGCACCACGACGAACTTTCCGCGGAAGCGGAGAAAAAGTCAGCCGAGGCAATGCACCCGCATGAAAAACTCGCGATAGCCATGACCTTCATCCAGATCGCCATCGCGCTGGCGGCCATCTGCGTACTGACGCGCCGTCGCTGGATGTTCGGCCTTTCCGCAGTGGCGGCTTCGATCGGTCTGGTGTACTTCGCGTTGGCCTATATCGTGACCGGCGCGCCGCACTAGTCGCGTTTGCGTTGTTGCCGGCTACCTTTTGCCGGCAACAACCTAGAAAGGCAAAGGCACGTCCGGCTTGGCAGCAGACAGCACCCGCCGGAAATCAGCCATGATGCGTTGCAGGCCCGCGTCGGTGTCGGCTTCGAAACGCAGGGTGATCACGGGTGTCGTGTTGGACGCACGCGCCAGGCCGAAGCCGTCCGGGTATTCGACGCGCACGCCGTCGATGGTGATGATCTCGTCCGCGCCTTCGAATTTGGCGGTCTTTTGCAGTTGTTCGACCAGGCGGTGCGGTTCGCCTTCGGCCAGTTTCCAGTTGAGTTCCGGCGTGGAAATGGCATTGGGCAAAGCTTTCAGCGGTGCACCGGCGTCTGCGTAGGCGCTGACGATTTCCAGCAGCCGCGCGCCGCAGTAGAGCGCATCGTCGAAACCGTACCAACGCTCCTTGAAAAAGATGTGGCCGCTCATTTCACCGGCGATCGGCGCGCCGACTTCCTTCATCTTGTTCTTGAGCAGCGAATGGCCGGTCTTGTACATGGTCGGCTTGCCGCCGTGGTCGCGCACCCATTTGAACAGATGGCGAGTGGATTTGACGTCGAACAGCACTTCGCCACCGGGTACCCGCGACAACACATCGGCCGCGAACAGCATCAGCTGCCGGTCGGGAAAAATGATTTCGCCGTCCTTGGTCACCACTCCCAGGCGGTCGCCGTCGCCGTCGAAGGCGAGGCCCAGTTCGGCATCGGTTTCCTTGAGCGTGCGGATCACGTCCTGCAAATTCTTCGGCTGAGCGGGATCGGGGTGGTGGTTGGGGAAGGTGCCGTCGACCTCGCAGAAAAGTTCGATGACATCGCAGCCCAGTGCCTTGAAAAGGCGCGGCGCAATCATGCCGGCTGCGCCGTTACCGCAGTCCACCACCACCTTCATCTTTCGTGTCAGCCTGGCATCGCCGACGATGCGGGCGACGTAGGCGTCGCTGATATCTTGCTGAGAATATTTGCCTTCCTGCCCGGCGGCGGCGCGCTCGAAATCGCCGGCGTCGATACGGCGCTTCAGCACCTGTATCGCGTCCAGCGCCAGCGTGTCGCCCTGGATCACCATCTTGATGCCGTTGTAGTCGGGCGGATTGTGCGAACCGGTGATCATCACGCCCGAACCGGTGTTGAGATGGTAGGCGGCGAAATAGACCATCGGGGTGGCCACCAGGCCGATGTCGATCACGTCGATGCCGGTCGACTGGATGCCGCGCGCCAGCGCTTCCGCGAAGGAGGGGCCGGACAAGCGTCCGTCGCGGCCGATGGCGATGGTTTTGCCGCCGCGGCGCCTGGCCTCGGTGCCGAGTGCCTTGCCGATCAGTTCGACCGTAAGCGGTGTGAGCGATTTATCGACGATACCGCGAATATCGTAGGCCTTGAAAATTTCCGCTGCCACCTGAGACGTGAGGGACATGAAGGTTCCGATCAATTGCGGTGAAGAAAAAAGTGAAAAACCCGCTCCGGCAAATAGCGCCCGGAACCGGGAAACGGGCCCGACAGGAAGCCGACGTGGCCGCCCTGCTCGGGAAAGTCCCGCGTAACTAAGGATGATACTTCCGATTCACCGGGCAGCGCCCACGCCGGCAAAAAGGGATCGTTGACGGCGTTCAGCAGCAGGGTCGGTACCTGGATGTCGGCGAGGCCCGGCTTGCTCGATGCACGCAGCCAATAATCGTCGGTGTCGCGATAGCCGTGCAGGGGCGCTGTGACGAGGTTGTCGAATTCGCGTAGCGTCCGTGACGCACGCACCTTGTCCGCGTCGAACAGTCCCGGAAAACGCGCCAGCTTGGCGAGCGAATTCTTTTTCATGGTGGCGAGAAAATTGCGCGTGTACACCTTGCAAAAGCCGACTTCCAGCGCGTTTCCCGCAGCCGTCAAATCCACCGGCGCGGAAATGGACGCGGCTGCGGTTGCGATGGCGCTTGCCGCGCTACCTTGCTCGCCCAGCCACTTCAGGGTCGCGTTACCGCCCAGCGATACGGCGGCCACATAGAGCGGCTGCTGCGGCGCTTCCGCGCGTGCGCGTCGCAGCACCCAATCGATTTCGGCGGCGTCCCCGGAGTGGTACGCGCGCGGCAGGCGGTTCGGTTCGCCGCCGCAGCCGCGAAAATGCGCTACCAGCCCGCGCCAGCCCCGCCGTGCCACTTCGGCCATCAGGTTCAGCGCGTAGGGGCTTTCCGAGGAGCCTTCGAGGCCGTGAAACACCACCAGCATCGGCTGGTCGATCGCACCGGCGACGCGATCGACATCGATGAAATCACCGTCGGTAACACCGTGCGGGGTCGTGTCCCAGCGTTCGCGCGTGTAGCGCACCGCAGGCGGGCGACCGAATAGCGCCGGGTACACGGTCTGGCAATGGGCGCCGAAGGCGCCGCGGCCCAGCCACCACGGCGCCAGATAGCGGGGTGCGATCGGCCTCACCAGGGGCCGCGATAGTCGATACGGGTGCGACCGTCGCTGCCGGGGCGGCCCAAAGACGACAGCAGCGTCGCAAGCTCGGTGCCGGGGCGCGACGGCGATGCGGTGCCGGTGAAACTGATTTCGCGCGCAGGCGAAGTTCGCAGCCTGCCCGCACCTTCCAGCGTCAGCATTCCCGAGGCTGTCTGCACCGACACATCCATCGACGAATCGCTTGCCGCGACGCGTGCATTGTAATTACCGAGAGCCGATGGGTGCCATTGCGGAAGCAATAGTTGTTGAACGGCAAGTTCGAAATTGCCGCGCACCGGCAACGCTTCTCCGCCGGCAATCTCCACACGATCATCACCCGATACCGTAATGCGCAACGCACCGCCGGCGCGCAGCAAAGCGGGCACCGGCAGCCAGCGCTGTAGCTGCGCGAGGTCCGCCGTCAGGTCGGCATCGCGAATCTCCACGTATTGCGGGTTGCGCACCGATGCGCGCAGCGACCCGTTCAATGCGGTTCCGTCCGCGCGCAGGTGCACGCCGAGGCGCAGCCGCAGCAACGCGCCGGCATCGAAGCGCCACGACAGCGGAATGGTCTCGCCGGCAGCGGACGGTTTGAACAGCCCGCTGCCGGACCACACGGTCCCGGCCACACTTTGAAACGATGCACCCGGCGCCAGCTTGCGTTGCAAAGGGGCATCCAGCAGCGAGGCCGGCGCCATCGCGGCCAGCCCCAACAGAAATGCGCCGCCGCCCAGCAGCCAGTGGCGACGCTCAGGGCTCATCCGCCATCACCCATTCCACCGCGACGGCGGTGCGCTCGTCCGCCGCTGGCGCGACCGCACGCAGCTTTACCGACACCAGCTTCAGGCGATGTTTCGCCAGCGACTGGTCCAAGCGCTCCAGCCATTGGTTGTAAGGTACGTTGGCAACCGCCAGTTGAAAAGCGCGGCCGTCGGTAGTTGCGATTTTGGTGTCTGCGCCGAACAGCGCCTGCAAGGCGGCGCGGTCCGCCAGGGTGCGGGCGGACTCCTTGGCCGCGATCGGCGCGATCAGGCGCAGGCGCCTGGCTTCGTCGGCCAGGCCGCGCATGACCACGAGTTCGGTCTCCCAGGCGCTGCCTCGCGCGCGCAAATCGTCGCGCGCCCGCGCTGCCGGCAGCCAGGCGTAAGCCCAGAAAATCAGCAGCAGTGCCACAACCGACACCAGCGCGAGCGCCTTTTGCGCGGGAGCGCTGAGGGATCGCCAGCGGCTGCGCAGCGGCTCGATCTGGTTTGTAAATGCGGCGGCAAATTTCATGGCGCCGCCTTTAGGCGAATGGTAACGCCCTGCACGCCATTCGCCGATCCCGCCGATTCGAGTTCAGCGCCCATGCCGATCACGCGCTCGCGCATTCCGGCGGGCAGGGCGGCGCCACTCCATTCGCCCTGCAGCGAGGCGGTGCGCGCATCGATCTCGATCGATTTGATTTTCAGCTGCGGCTCACTCGCCGCAATCCGGGCTAGTCTCGCCAATTGCATTCTCGCCGCGTCGCCCGCCGCCATGCCGCGCTCGAGCCGCAGTGTTGCCACATTGCGCTGCATCTGCAGCGGCGCGTCGACGATCGTCTGCGCCTGCGGAAAGGCCTCGCGGAACAACTGTTCCTGTGCCGCCAGCGCGGCCTTGCGCTGCCGGTCCAGCCGCCACCAGTCGGCCATCGTCCCCATCCACTGCAGTGCGAACATGGCCGCCAGTACGTACAGGGCCGGCCGCAAGGCTTGCAGCCACGCATCGCGCGAACCTTCGCGGACGAACTCACCCTGCAGCAGATTGGCAGGCGAATTGGCGCGCAGGCGCGACCAGTGCGGCGCACGCAGCGTTGTATCATCGCCCGCCACCGGCCGTATCGTAACGCCCAGTGCCGCGCTCCAGTTGGGGATAAACGCCGATGCATCGCCGTCGGCTGACACGGCGAGCGCAGCCGGCGCACGACCCAGTTTGGCCATTTCGCGCAGCGCCAGCGACAGGGCAAACGGCGGCGCCCCGCTCGCATCGGTGTCGAAGCCATAGACAAAGCCGTCGGGCCGCTTGGCAAAGCCACGCCGGCCTGCCAGCACCGCCCGCCACTCCTCGCCGCCGGCCGCTATGCCTTCGCTGCCGGGAACGATCAGATGCGGCGTGCGATCGGCCGCTGCCAGCCAGTCGATTGCGCCATGCAGCCAGGCGCGGTCGATGGCGGCGACGACGAACAGATTCGCCGTGGCGTCGCCCTGGGCACGACCGAGCACCACGGCGTGCACCGTTGCCGGGTCGATGGTGAGCTTGTCCTCGATCGCATAGCGCAGCAGGGCATCGCGCTTGGCATCGCCGACCGAAGGCAATGCGGTCTCGATGAACACCATGCGCGACACCGGCACCACCGCGACGATGCGTTCGGCCAGCGGCATCGAGCCTGGCTCGCCTTCGCCCTCGCGCAGCACCGAGCTCTTGGCGTCGAACAGCACCCAGCGGCCGGCGCTGGCGCCGGTCAACTGATTCTGGTCTGGGATGGCTACGACGAGTTGCAAGAGTGAGAACGCTAGTAGTCTTTGACCCAGATTATACGCGGCCACTGTGACGGTAAGAGCGGCATTCGTTGCAGCAAGGCCTGCTCGCGCACCTGTGCGCCGTCGCCGGTGACGGCGATGGTGGCGGTGAAAAAGTCGCTTTTCACATCGAGGAAGCGATCGACCTTGTCGACCGGAATCGGCGCGGCCGCGTACTTCTTGATCGACTCGACGTCGGTGAGATACAGGCCCGCATCGCGTACCCGCACGAACTCATTCACCTGCTGATCGTCCAGCGCCGGCGCGAACAGGGCCTGCAGCAGCTTGGGCGGGGCGGTATTGACGTTGATCTTGGTGCCGGTCACCGGCAGTGCGGTCACGTACGGGGAAAGCCGCTTCAGGACGTCCGCATTGAAGCCGCGCACCCGCAACAATTCCTCGACTTGCACCAGCGGCTTATTGGCGGCCCGCCTCGGCGGGCTCTGCGAAAAATAGGCGAGGTTTTCGGCGCCCCCAGGATTGCTGGTCTCGTCGTCCGTATCGATCCAGTCCAGCACGGCATTGGCAAGATTTTTGTCGAGGTCCAGCTTTTCCAGCAGGCGTCCAAAGAATTCCCAATCTGGCTGGCTTTTCTTGCCGTTCGCGTCGACCAGGTTGTTGAGATTGAATTTGCCTTGCTCGTCGGTCAAGTATCCCGATGCCAGCGCGCCTTCGATCGGTTGTGCTGCGATGTTGGTGGCCCAGTCGTCGGTGGGCCAGACGTGGGCGGGATTTTTCTTGAGGCTGGCGCTCAGCATGGCGCGCGACCAGTCGAGCGTGGGGCGCACATACAGGCTGAGTTGCGCGCGCGCCGTGGCGCGCGAGGTGCGGGTCAGCGCCTGCGATTGTTGCGCCAGCAGGTATACGGCGATGCCGGCGGCCAGCATCACCACCAGCAAGGCGGTGACGATGGCAACACCGCGTTGGCGGCGCGATATTGGCGTGGAGGGCCTGGATGCGGGCCTAGTCATGGCGAAGGGCAATGGTGCGGCTCACCACTTCGCCGCCGCTGAGGGTGATGGTCAGTTGCAGGCCGGCCGGGAACGGTTCCTTTTCGCGACCCGGCTGCGGCCAGCGGTCGAGCGGGTTGCCGCCGATATCGACTGCCCGCCAGACGACCTCCTGCACGCCAGTGAGGGCCGCATAGGCTGCCGGCGTACTGCGCGGCGTCTGATCGAGCCCGGCCCACAGCAGCCATTCGATCTTGCCGTCGCGCAGCCGATAGCCAACCCGCTGCGGCGCGCCGACCAGGCCGTCGATGTCGGCGAAGCCGGTGCGGGAGAAACTCAGTGCGGGGTCATCGGCGTATTGCGGAGATGCCACCAGCAAAAGTGGATGCGCGGGCAGTCCGTCCGCAGTGATGGTCTGGCGATTGAGGAGGCCGGAAAGGTCGCTGTCGAGGCGCGCAAAAAAGAGCGCGGTGTCGCGCAGGCGGCTGCTTTGCTTTTGCAAATGCTCGCGCACCTCGAACAGCGACGACAGGGTGCGATAAGAGATCAGCGCGATCACGGCAAAGATCGCCATCGCCACCAGGATTTCGATCAGCGTGAACCCGCGCTGCCGCTTCATTGCGGCGCCGCCGCGCGGATCAGGTAGCCGTTCAGCGCCACCAGCGTTTGGGAATTTTCCGGGCGGCTCACCTCGACGACGACCTTGCGAAACGCCGGGTTCGGCGTCTCGCTGACGGTCTCAGTCCAGGCGAAGTCGATGCCGCCCATGCGCGCAGTGCCTTGCGCTACACCGGCGGCCGGGAATACCCGTGCGATGTCGCGTTCGGCGAGGCGGTTTTGCGCGACCCAGGTGGCGAGCGTACGCAGCCGCGACTCCTCTGCGGCGGTGGTGGCCATCTGGCCGGCGCGCGCGGCCGCAGCCAGCGCGATGGCGACGATGGTCAGGGCGACCAGTACTTCGACCAGCGTGAAGCCGAAGATATTCCGCTTTGCGGAATATCTTCGCCCCCGCGCAGGCGGGGGCCCGATTTTCCTTCTATCTTGGCGCGTCGCCTGCCTAGGACGGTGCATTGCTCAGTTCCAGCGAAATATTGCCGAGCGCGTCGCCGCGAATCAGGCCCTGCGCGTGCGCCGATGCGAGGCGCATTTCAAACGGCTGCACGATCCCCACCGGCAGAAAGGTGATCGAGTCGCGTACCGCCGCCGCACCCGAGTCCAGCACCAGCATCATGCCGTCCGGCAATGGTCCGGCGCGCACGCCTTCGATGGTCGCGGCACGCCAGACCGGCTGCACCGAGTGCGGGTCACGCTCGAGGAATTCGAGGCGGTTGTCCTTGATCCGCAGTGACAGCGCCCGGCCGCCGAGCGCGGCTTCGTCGCGCGCGGCTTCCAGGCTGGCGACCAGCCGTTCGCACTCGTGGCGCAGCGCCTCGCGTTCATTGGGGACCAGATTCGGCACCGCCAGCGCCAGGGCAATCCCCATCACCACCACGACAACGAGGATTTCGACCAGCGAAAAACCGCCTGCTCGCAGGCGCGAAGCGGATAG
>CAZCKI010000031.1:12221-13604 GCA_964498815.1 uncultured Burkholderiales bacterium | reverse complement strand
GCAAGACCGGCGGGCGCGATTCGACCATTTTGGAAAACAATATCGTCCAGACTGCAGGCTCAGCGGGCGAGTCGATTGCCTTCGGCCTGGGCGTAACCATGCCGGCTATCCTCATACTCGGCTTCGATCTCGAAATCGCGCGGGTGATGCTGGTGGCCGTACTGGGCGCCATCCTGGGCATCCTGATGATGATCCCATTGCGCCGTACGCTGATCGTGGCCAAGCACGATTCGCTCAAGTACCCGGAAGGCACCGCCTGCGCGGAAGTGCTGAAGGTGGCCGAGGATTCCAAGAGCGGCAAGGATGCCGGCGGCAATACTGGCGCGCTCAACGCCATGCGCGCCAACACGATTTTCATCGGCTTCGGTGTGGGCTTGGTGTACAAGGCGCTCAACATCGCTTTCAAGGGTTGGAAAGACGTTGCAGAAAAGGCTTTCGGTCCGCCGTTGAAGGGTGGCTCGGTGGGCGCGGAGATTTCGCCGGAGCTGCTGGGTGTGGGCTATATCATCGGGCCGCGCATCGCTTCCATCATGTGCGCGGGCGGGGTGATGGCCTACCTCCTGCTGATTCCGCTGATCAAGTTTTTCGGCGATGCGCTGACCTCGCCGCTGGCGCCCGGCGTCAAGCTCATCCACGACATGAGCCCCAACCAGATTCGCAGCGCCTACGTTCTGTATATAGGCGCGGGCGCGGTGGCGGCCGGTGGCCTCATCAGTCTGGCGCGGGCCATGCCGACCATCTGGCATAGCTTGAAAGAAGGATTGAAAGGCATCGGCGCCAATGTCGGTTTCGTCGGTGGCCGCCTGGACGACGATATCCCCATGAAGTGGGTGATGATCGGCTGCCTCGCCATCGTCATCGTCATTATGCTGTCGGCCCCGCTGCATATGAATCTGTTGGGCGCACTGCTGATCCTGATATTCGGCTTCCTGTTCTCCACGGTTTCGTCGCAATTAACCGGCGAAATCGGCTCTTCCAGCAACCCCATTTCCGGCATGACGGTGGCGACCCTGCTGTTCACCTGCCTCATCTTCCTGATCGTGGGATGGACCGGCGGGCCGTACTACGTTACGGCGCTCTCGGTAGGCGCCATCGTCTGCATCGCCTCCAGCAATGCGGGCTCGACCTCGCAGGACTTGAAGACCGGTTTCCTGGTCGGCGCCACGCCGCGCCTGCAGCAGTACTCGATTTTGTTGGGCGCGCTGGCATCCGCGCTGATGCTGGGGCCGATCCTGCTCAAGCTGAACGAGTCGGCCACCGTGTACGTCCCGGTCGCGCAAGTGGCGCCCGCCGGCCTGCATACCGAAGTTGCCGCCCTGACCGACGTGGCCGCTATCCAGGGACCGCAGGCGGCCGGCGACAGCAAGAGCTATCACGTCTGGC
>CAZCKI010000031.1:0-12211 GCA_964498815.1 uncultured Burkholderiales bacterium | reverse complement strand
TCTGGCACAAGACCGATATCAAGGACGGTCCAGCCGGCAAATACCTCGTTGACGATGCCGGTACTGCCGTTTACCTGGTCGATCCGGGCATCAACGGCGCCTTCAACAAGCGACCCGACGGCACCGAGGTGCGTAAATACGATGCGCCCAAGGCCGTGCTGATGTCCTACATCATCAAGGGCATCCTCGATCAGCAACTGCCGTGGGCGCTGGTGATCTTTGGCGCGATGATCGCCATCATCCTGGAAATGGCCGGCATCCCTTCGCTCGCTTTCGCGGTCGGCGTGTACCTGCCGCTCTCGTCTTCGGCGCCGATTTTCATCGGCGGCATGGTGCGCTGGGTGGCCGACCGCATGCGCCGCAGGCAGCCGGAGAACAAGGGCATGACGGCCGAGCAGAGCTCCGCCGCGGGCGACCGCGGACTGGGCGTGCTACTGGCCTCGGGTTATATCGCCGGCGGTGCGCTGGCCGGTATCCTGATCGCCTTCAGCGCCGGTGTGCTGACCGACTTCGACAAGAAGATCACCGACTGGTCCACAGCCAGCAATCCGTTCTTTGAGGGGCCGAATGCGGATCTGTTGTCGCTGTTGCCGTACGCCTTGATCGTGGGCCTGCTGTATTGGATCGGGCGCGAGAAGGCAGCGAAGCCGGCCTGACGACAAGCGGCAGCACAGGGAACGGAGGGCCGGCGTCATTGTCGAACCTCCGTTCACGCGACAATTGAACCGGAGTTTTTGAAGTAATCTTTCAGACCTGAACAGGAAGGCATTCATGAACAAAATCGCACGTAACATCCTTGCCGCCACAGCCCTGCTGGCCTCGTCGCTGCTGGCCCAGGCCGCTGGTCCGCTCTACCCCGATATCGCCCGCGCCGGCGCCGATATCGAGGCCGCACAGAAGGAAGCCAAACAATCGCACAAACGTGTGATTGTCGACTTCGGCGGCGACTGGTGTGGTGATTGCAAGGTGCTCGACATCAACTTCAAGAAGCCGGAAAACGAGGCGGTCCTGAAGGCACACTTCATCCTGGTGCACGTGAATGTCGGAGAGAAAGGCATCACCGAGAACTTCGCGGTCGGCGAACGCTTCGGCATTCCCCTCAAAAAAGGCGTGCCGGCACTCGCCGTGCTCGATAGCGACGGCAAGCTGCTCTACAGCCAGAAGAACGGCGAGTTCGAGAATATGCGCAAGATGGACCCGCAGTCGGTCAACGAATTCCTGAAAAAGTGGCAGGGTGCGGGCAGCTGATCCCCTGCCGCCCGGCCTTGGGCGGAAAATGATATTGCATGGTGCGGCCTGTCAGACGTGCGACGATCCTCGCGATAGAGAAGGATTCAAGCCATGAGCGACGACAACAAAGCCTGCCCCGTCTGCGGCGAAACCATCAAGGCGGTCGCCATCAAGTGCCGCTTTTGCAACACCGACCTGACGGCCTTCGCGGCGGCGCGCGAGGGCGAGGTGGAAAAGACCCTGTTCTCCGGCCATCCCGCCGTCATCTACAGCGCCTGGCAGTGGATAGGCGCGGTGCTGACGCTGGGTATCGCGTGGATTTTCTATTGGTTCAATAGTCTCGATACGACCTACGAGATCACTTCGCAGCGGGTGAGAATCGAGCGCGGCATCCTGTCCAAGACCAAGGACAGTATTGAACTCTTTCGCATCGATCATTTCGATCTGCACAAGCCGTTTGGTATGCGACTGGCGGGCCACTGCCTGTTGCACCTGCGGTCTTCAGACGCGAGCTTTCAAACCGTGATTGTCTACGGTATTCCCGATCTGGAGAAACTGGCCGACACCTTGCGCGAGTGTTCCTTGCGCGAGCGCAGCCGGCGGCGGGTGACGACCTTCGTACAGGCATGACCTGGCTGCGGCGATCAGGCCTCGACCGCAAGCTTGAGCCTTTGCAGCGCTCTGTCCCATTGTTGGGCGATGGCATCGAGAGAGCGTATGGCGGCGAGCAACTTCGCGGGTTGAAATTCCCACAGGCGCTCGCGTCCCACTTTCACGTCGCGCACCAGGCCGGCATCGGCCAGCACCGTGAGGTGCTTGGTCACCGCCTGGCGGGTGATATCGGTGCCGGCGGTAAGTTGCGCGATCGACAGCGCGCCGCCGGCGCACAGGGTCGCAACCAGGCGCATGCGGGTTTCATCGCCGAGGGCGGCGAACACGGGTGCGGCATTGTGGGCGGACTTAGCGCGCGAGGACATATTTTTCGATTGCCACCATTTGCTCCTCCCAGCCGAGGCTGTTCATGCGGAAGGCCTCGAGGCGTCGGCCGGCCGGTACCTTGTCGAAGCCGGATTCGACCACCTTCAGCAGCGTGCCGCCTTCGACTTCCGCCAGGGTGAATTCCACCAGGGTCGTTTCTTCCCGTGAATAGTCGATGGCGGGGTCCAGCGCACAAGGATGCCAGCGGAATGACAGGCTGCGCCGCGGTTGAATATCCACGATCAGCACGTCGAAATCCAGGTGTTCGTAACCGGGGTAGGTGATCTTTCCGACCACACGTTTGCCGATGGCGAATTCCTGCCCTTTCAACGCGGCACCGAACCAGTCGCCGAAGGCCTCGGCGTTGGCAAGGGCGTTCCATACTTTGGCCAATGGTGCCTTTAGCAAAATCTGTCGTTCAATGCGATCGGTCGATGAATTCATATGCATCCTCCTGGTTGCATATTACGCCGACCGATGAGAAATGCAACTGTGTTGTTGCCCTTTTTGAAGGCAATGCGAACGCTGCCTTTACTGATCTGCGGCAGCAGCCCTGGCCGGCACGCCGTCCAGTACCACGACGTTGCTGACGGTGCCCTTGTGCCGGTGCGGCACGATCGCCAGATACGCGGGCGACTCCGCCCAGCGCTGGAACGATTCGCGGCTGGAAAACTTGAGGAGTATGGTCCGGTCGTAAGGCCAGTTTCCCTCCAGTGGCACCGGTGCTTCCTGCGCGGCGAGCACTTCGCCGTCGAATTGCCGGAACACGCCCATGAAAGCGCGCAGATAGGCATCGTATTCGGCGCGATCGTGGATAGTCATGCTGTTGAGGATATAGACGGGCATGCAAACCTTTCGTGGGCGGATGACTACTTCTTGCCGGCGTGCCGCAGCTCGGCCACTCGTACCAGCAGGTCCCAGGCCGTCGCTGTGGCGGACACGACCAGCAGCAGCATAGCCGCGGCCACTAGCGAAATGGTCTCGCCACTGGGCCCCTGGACCAAATCGAGTCCGCCAAGCAGCAGGCACAAGTAGCCCAAGGCAGTGGGAAACAGCAGACGAAATCTGCGCACTCGTCCCAAGTGCGCATCGGCGACGCTGGCAATCTTGAATAGTCGAAAGGCGGTGAACGCGACATTGGCTATCGCAACCACCATCAGCCCAAAGCCGAGCGGTCGCGCGGGGGTCGTCGGCATCAGCATGAGAAAAGACACCAGCAGGATGGCCATATAGTTCTGGAACGACTGCGCCGCCAGATTCTTCAAATGCGGACGTTCGCCGGAAAGGATCAAGTCCGCATTCAGACTGAGTGCGACAAATAGCAGGCCCAGCAGAGTCGCGCCGGCGGTGCCGGCGACGATGAAGAGATCGTGCCATTCGTGCAGGGTGACGGAGAAAGGGGTGGCCGGCATGGCAGTCCTGCGTGTGGGCACGAACGGCTATGGTAGCAGGTCGCGATTCCGCCGGCCATGCGACTGTCGGCTATTGATTTTCGCTTTGCGCGCCTCCACGTATTTTTCCTGAATGTGTATCGGGGATGCCCTTGGGCGCGGATGACTCTTTCTTGCTGGATGTCTACTCGGCGACGGTAAGCCGGGCTGTGGAGATGGTCGCCCCCGCCGTCGCCGCCGTGAGCGTATCGCAGGGGGGCGGGCGCGGCGGGTCTGGATCGGGATTCCTGTACACGCCGGACGGGTATTTGCTGACCAATTCGCATGTGGTGCGGGCGGGCAAGTCCGGCGCGAGAGCGATGGAAGGATTGTCCTTTCGCAGCCGCTTTATCGACGACAGGGAATACGCCGCCCACTATGTCGGCGACGACCCGGATACCGACCTTGCCGTGCTGCGTCTGGAAGGCGGAGTCACCGATCTTCCTGCGCACGCAAAACTGGGCAGCAGCAAGGCGCTAAGGCGTGGCGAAATCGCGGTGGCCCTCGGCAACCCCCTGGGTTTCGAACACACCGTCACCGCCGGCATCGTCAGCGCCCTGGGTCGCAGCATGCGCGCCAGCAATGGCCGCATGATTCCGGATGTGATCCAGACCGATGCGGCGTTGAACCCGGGTAACTCCGGAGGGCCGCTGATCAATTCCCGCGCGGAAGTAATCGGCGTCAACACCGCCGTAATACTCGGAGCTCAATCGATCTCGTTCGCGGTCGCCATTGACATCGCCAACTGGGTGATTCCGCAGCTGATGCGTTTCGGCCGCGTGCGCCGCGCGCACCTGGGATTGGGCGGCAGCACGGCCGAGCTCAATCGCCGCCTAGTGCTGGCCTATGGCTTGAAGCAATCGCACGGCGTGCGGGTGATGCAGGTGGAGCGCGGCAGTGCCGCCGATCGTGCCGGTGTAAAAGAGGGCGACGTGCTGCTGGGGCTCAACGGTGCCGACATCGAATCGGTCGATCGCCTGCACCAGGCGCTCGACGTGGACGCGATCGGACGCGACGGCGCACTCAAATTGCTGCGCGGTGCCACCTCGCCGCAAATCGTCTATCTGACGGTGCGGCCGGACGAACGCGCCGGAGCCTGATCGGCCCGACGCAACGCAACGACACTATGGCGCTACGGCGCCGCCTTCAGGTTTTTCTCGAGGAACTTCTCGACGTGAGACCAGAAGTCGTAGCGGGTGCTTTCCAGCAGCCAGCCGTGTCCTTCGTCCTTGTAGCTGAGCCATTCCACGTTCTTGTTGGTTTGCATGACCGCGTCACGAAAACGCACGCCGTGGATGATGGGGACACGCCAATCGGTGCCGCCGTGGGCCAGTAGGACCGGCTGGGTAATTTTTGCGGCCTGCTTCAGGGGTGAGGTTGCGACGAGCTGTGCGGCATCCTTGTCCGGGTCGCCGATCAGCACCGGCATGCCGTAATTCCGGTAATCGTCCTCGGTATCGCTCCAGCGCGCGTTGTACATCAATTCAATGTCGGTGACGCCGGCCCATTCGACGCCGCAACGGTACATTTCCGGATAGCGGATCAAGCCCATCAAGGTGGCATAGCCGCCGTAGCTGTTGCCTGCTATGCAAACGCGCTTGCCATCTGCATAGCCTTGTTTGATGGCCCATGTCGTGGCGTCGGCCACATCGTCTTGCATGGCGAGACCCCATTGCTTGAAACCACTACGGAAATGCTTGTGTCCAAAACCGCGGCTACCGCGAAATTCTGGTTCGATCACCACGTAGCCGCGCGAAGCCAGAAACTGTGAGTAGGCGGACCACTCCCACTCGCCGCCGCGGACACGCGGGCCACCATGAACCAGTACCACCATCGGCGCCGGAGTGGTCACCCCATTGGGTCGCGTCAGGTGTACCGGAATGCTCATGCCGTCACGAGCCGCAAAGCGCTTCATTTCGCGCCGGGCCATGGTTTGCGGCTTAATCCATCCGCGCGATTGGCCGATGGTGGTCAAGGTTTTGGCGGCGGGGTCGAAGATTCGATAGACGGTAGGTTGGCGATCTGACCAGGACGTGACCAGGTAGTTGGCAGGATTCTCGCAGTAACCGCACGAAACGATGTTGATCATACCGGGGAGCGCCGCGTCCATCGATGCTTGCACCGCCTTGACCGTCGGGTCGAACCAGTGAATACCACGCGCATCGGTGAGGTATTTGATGCCAAGCAGGTTGCCCTTGCGCCCGATGATCGGTTCGCCGTCGAAGTCAAAGCCGTCGACAGCGATCAGGGATTCGCTCTTGGCATCCTTCTGCGTCATATCGACCCGCGACAGAGACGAGAAATCGCTGCCGCCTTCGCGTGCCACGTAATACATTTTGTTGCCCGCGCCGACCGCGACGGGATTATAAACGCCGCCCTCGGGGCCATAGGCATCGCGTTCGAGTTCCTTGGTCCAGGGCGCATCCGGGGTCGCTCGCCAATAGAGTTTTTGCTTGCCCTTGAGCTCGCTGACCGCCACGCGCGGCTCGCCCTGGGCATCGAGAGTCCAGTCGTTCACCGCGTCGGGTCCGTCGCGCGTAATCACCTTGGCATTGCCGGTGGCAGTATCGAGACGCAGCAACGTCGACCCGGTGGTTTTGTATACGTCGTTCAGGTCTTCACGCCAGACGACGATGTCGTTCGACCCGTCGTGGATTTCGCTGTAAAAGTAATGAAACGCCGAAAGCTCCTTGTTGCCGCTGATGCGGCTGCCGCTGGAGGAAACCACGCCTGAGTCTTCTTCGTTGGAAATGCGCCGCTTGATCAGGAGCTTGGGCGTGTTCTTTCCTTCCCGTTCCACCACGAACAATCCGCCTCCAATCTGATCGGCCGCCGCCGCTTTCTGGTCGTACACGCTAAACACCAGGCGGTCGTCGTTGACCCAATGAACGTATCTGATATCCACGTCGGCAAAACTGGCGACACCCTTCGACTTCGACATGTCCTGCGGATTCAGTATCACCAACCCAAGGCGGCCGTTAGCGCCACCTCGCATTGCCGCCGCTACATATTTGCCGGAAGGGGAAATGATGGCGTCGCGGAAGGTTTCGTTGCGAAAGAAGTCTTCCAGCGGGACCAGATCGGCCGCAAACGAAGCGGCCGACGCCAACAGTAGCGGAATGATGGCCACAAACCGGTACAGACGCGCGGCCAGTCCGCGCATATGATTTCTACTTTGCACGATGCATTTCTCCCTGATGCCGGCCGTAGGTGCCGGGGATTATTGGTGATTCCGAGGCGCGTCGGAGGCTAAGTTTCGCGTGCCGGACACTATAATAAACGCAGACGTAACCGAATTTGGCGGGTGCGTGCAAAAATTCGGCAAATTCGCATCAATCCGGTCATTTTCGACGGGACGGTCGGTGTGCCGAGGCCATTTTTTTCGTGATCAGCATTACAAGGATTTCCATGATTTCAAAACTTTCCGTTTTCGACCGTTCCTGCTTTGGCGCAGCAGTCGTTCTGCTGACAGCGCTGGCCGGCACCGCCAGCGCGGCAACACCATCCGGTGCGGCAAAGCCGATGTTCGCGCCCTTCGGCCTCGATCTCACGGCCATCGACCACAAGGTGCGTCCGCAGGACGACTTCTTTCAGTACGTCAATGGCGCCTGGCTCGACCGCACGCCGATTCCGCCCGACCAGACTTCCGTGACCCAGGGCCAGGACCTGCGCAACCGCGTGCTCGACCGCTTGCACACCCTGCTGGAAACAGCGGCGAAGTCGCCGAATGGCGCCGATGCCAATGAGGTGAAGGTGGGCGCCATGTACGCGGCCTTCATGGATGAGAAGCGCATCGACGCGCTCGGCGCCAAACCCTTGCAGGCGCTGCTGGCGCCGGTGCGCGCCGCAAAAGACAAGGCCGCGCTGGCCCGCGTGATGGGCCGCAGTTTTCACGACTTCGGCGGTGCACCGTTTGCGGTGACCTTCGATATCGACCTCAAGGACACGGCGCACTACGCCATGTACCTGAACCAGGGCGGCCTCGGCATGCCCGATCGTGACTACTACCTGCAGGACAGCTTCAAGGAAAAGAAAGCGGCCTATCGAGACTACGCGCGCGACCTGCTCACGCTGCTGCATTGGCCCAACGCGGCGGCCGAGGCCGACGCCATCGTCGCACTGGAAGCACGCATCGCCGCATCGAGCTGGACCAAGGCCGAGCAGCGCGACCTGCCGAAACTGTATAACCCGATGACGCCGGCCGAGCTTCAGCAATTCGCGCCCGGTTTCCCCTGGAAGGAATTTCTGCAAGGCGCCAAGGTCGGTGCCAAGAAGCGCCTGGTCGTGGCAGAGAAGACCGCTTTTCCGAAAATCGCAGCCGCGATCGCCGATACGCCGCTTGCCACCTTGAAAGCATGGCAAGCCTTTACCATTGCCGACTCCGCCGCAAACTACTTGTCTGCACCATTTCAGAAAGCACGCTTTGAATTTCGCGACAAGAACCTGCGCGGGCAATCGGTGATCCAGCCGCGCTGGAAGCGGGCGATCGCCGCCGTGGCCGGCGGCGATTGCGGCGTGGATCCGGCCGACTGCTTCGGCACGCTCAACTGGGCGGTGGGTGAGATGTACACGGCCCACGATTTCACGCCGGAAACCAAGGCCAAGGCGCAGCGCATGGTGGCGGACTTGATGACGGCGTTTCACCGCCGCATCGAATCGCTGGAATGGATGTCGCCCGCCACCAGGCAGGAAGCCCTGAAAAAACTCGATACCTACACTGTCAAGGTTGGCTACCCCGATCACGCGCGCGACTATTCGAAAGTATCGATTCGTCGCGACGACCTGATCGGCGACGTGCGGCGCGCGGCCGAGGCCGACTGGGCCTTTTACGTCGGACGCAGCGATGGGCCGGTCGACATGAGCGACTGGTCGATGACGCCGCAGACGGTGGATGCTTACAACGGTTCACTGCGCGACATCGTATTCCCGGCGGCGATTCTGCAGCCACCGTTGTTCGACCCTGCCGCGGACGACGCGATCAACTACGGCGGCATCGGCTCGGTGATCGGCCACGAGCTGACGCACGGTTTCGACGACCAGGGCCGCACTATCGATTCCACCGGCGCGCTGCGCGACTGGTGGGCGCCCGCCGACGAGGCCGCCTTCAAGACACGCGCCGGCATCTTGGGCTCCCAATACGCCAAGTTCGAGCCGGCGCCGGGCGCGCACATCAATCCCGATCTCACCATGGGTGAGAACATCGCCGACCTGGGTGGAGTGCTGATTGCCTTCGACGCCTACCGCACATCGCTGAAAGGCCAGCCCGCGCCGCTGCTGGAGGGATTGTCGGGCGACCAGCGCTTTTTCATGGCGTTTTCGCAAGGTTGGCGCGGCAAGGCGCGCGAGGATTCGATCCGCCGCCAAACCGCCAGCGACCCGCACAGCTTCCGCAAGTTCCGGGTGCTGGGGCCGCTACCGAATGTGGATGCCTGGTACCAGGTGTTCGACGTGAAGGCAGGCGACGCCATGTACCGTACGCCGGAACAGCGGTCGCGGATCTGGTGACGGCCAAGGCGTATTGGCGCGCCGCTAACGACCCCTTTTAACAGGAGCAAAGGGTTCCGGCAGCCACTTTTCGTGTGCACGGACGCTGTGCCCGAAACCGGCTGCCATCAGCAGATCGCGCCAGTCCTGGTTGGCGACCGCGACAGCCTGCTCCAGTCCCTCAATGGTGCCGCGGCTTAGTTTCAGCGCGGCAAATTGGTAGCGCTCCAGTTCCGCGGCGTTTAGGCTTTCGAGGAAGGGCAGGTTGTTCGCGCAGCGCGTGGCGAGCAGCGTTGCGACATGCTGCCGCTGCCATGGGCGGAACAGGAGGTCAATACGACGAATTGTCTCAGTGCTTAGTGCAGGGCCGGGTCGTATATCTCCGGAAGCCGGTCCCAGTCCTGGAATATCGTTTGTCATGCGTGCGCGATCGAAAAAGAATGTTATTGGCCGCGGATGTCGTGCGGCAATCGCATTTTCGTGCATTGCATGCATTTTGTAACCTACCTATGCAGGTGGGAATAGGTGGCTTGCACGTACGAGCTTGTCGTTTGAACGCCTGCCGCTACCGGGTCGGAACGATTCAAGTCACCATCGCCGCCAGCTTGGCGACCAGATTGGCGTCGGCGCCGTTGGCGGCGGGTAAACCCGCTTGGGTACAATACTGCGCCAGCGCCTGCTGGGAGCCCTGGCCGAAGACTCCGTCCGCCACCACCTTGCAGCCGCTTTCCGACAAGCCGACCTGCAACAGGCGAACATCGAGGCCGCGCAGCAGCGGCGTTTGCAAGGCGAGATCGCGGGAGCCGGGTTCGGGTCCGGTGTAACTGCGCGGCGGGGTCGCCTGCAGGCTCGCCGTGCTGATTTCCTGGTTGCGCACTTCGAAAGGCATGGCGAGGTCCCAGAGACTCAGGTCGACCAGGCTCTGCAAGGCATCCATGCGATACACCGTGGCGTGCAGCAGGACATTCGGATGATTGGCGAGCCAGCTGCGGCGCGTGGTGATATAGCCCTGGATCCAGGCCTGCTCGCCGATGGTCGCAACATCGCCGCCCAGGCCGACATTGGCCATGTCGCGCACCAGCTCCCAGGAGCCGTGCACGGTGCTGTCGTACACCGTGGCAACGCCGAGCGCGGTAGCAATGCCGACTGCGGTGGCCGATTCCACCGCGCGGTCCCAGTAGCGTTCCTCGAAAAACTGGTCCTGGATGCTGCGCATCACCGGATCGTCGGCGGTGGCGCGCAGGATATTTTGGAAGCGCGCGTCGTTGTCGAGCGTGAGATCGGGCTGCGCGCAGCGCGGCAGGTAGGGATTGAGGAGCCGCGTAAAGCGCGCATCCGGCGCCCCGCAATAGTCGGTCAGCAAGGCCGCCAGCAGGCCCGCCTTGCCGCCTGCGGCGAGGGTGGTTTGCGAACGGCCGAAAGTAAGGTGGCCGGTATCTCCCGCCAGCAGCGTGACGCTGCCGTAATCGCCTTGCACGGAGCCCGTCTCGAAAACGTTGACGATCGCCATCGCGGCGGATTCTTGTAACAGGGTCAGCATGGGTGCTCCAGTGGTGAGCCGGGCACTCAGCCTAGGCGAATTCAGCGTTCACCGCAATCCGGGAAAGGCCCACCCTACCGGGCTCACACCGGCAAGGCGGCGTTCGACTTATTTTGCCTGCACGACCGCGAAGACCGCCTGCACGACTTTGGCCATGCGCGGGTAGTCCAGCCGGTCGAAGGTGTCACCGCTCAGGTGATACTGGTGATTGCGAAGGAAAGCCGTATCGGTCACCATCAGGGCAGGAATGCCCGCGTTCCAGTAATTGAGGTGGTCGGAGAAATCGATGCCGGGCAGCATCGGCGGGGCATTGATCGACACCACCGGTAAATCGGTCGCGCCCGCCATGCGCGCCTTGGTGTCGCGCATCAAGCCGAAATCGCTTTCCTTGCCGACGATGGCGATGAAATCTCCCTTGTCGGGATAAATTGCCTGCAGGGCCGGCAGCGGATATTGCTGGCTGTTGGGCTGGTCCGTGAAAAAGCCGATCATTTCGAGGGAGATCATGTACTCGACGTCGCGCTTGGCGGCTGCCAGCGAGCGCGTATGCCATGCACTGCCCATATGTTCGGTTCGAAAGTGCGGTGGTTCTTCGAGCGTGTACGCCACCAGCTCCACCGACTGCGGCGGCGCATTGCGGCCCAGCAAATATGCGAGCTCGATCAATCCGGCCACGCCGCTGGCGTTGTCATCGGCGCCCGGCGTGTGGGTTTCCGGCGTGTAACCACGCGGATCGCGCGCGCCACGCTGGGCATCGCCGTGCGAATCGTAGTGCGCGCCGATCACCCGTAGCGGGCCGTCAGGCGGGCCGAAGCGGGCGACGATGTTTTGGTAGGTCGCTTCCTGCACTTTCACTTCCTGCACCGATACCGTTGCCCCGGCGGCGACGAATTCCTGCCGGATATAGCGCGCGGCCTCGGCCAGGTGCGCGAACTGGTCGAAGCTGCGCGGGTACAGGTCGACCGAAAGGTGGCGAACGTGCGCTTGCAGGCGTGCCACATCGACCGGCGGTGGCGTGGAGGCGATCGGCGCCACCATCGGCTGCGTGGTCAGCGCCACAACGGCAGCGATGGGTAGCAGAAATAGGGACGGCAAGAGTATCCAATGCTTGAATTTCATAGTTGGCAGGAGATTCGACAGTTAAAGAGTTGCCCCAACCAATTTCGGCCCCATCACAAAAGTCACCTTCGCAATCCTGCCCTCGCGCACTTCATAAATCGCCACCGCCTCCATCACCCCCGGCCCTTCGGGAAAAGTGTTGTACACGCGCTCGTGGTCGATCACGATATTGTCCATCACCATGCGGCTGGCGATGACGGCGTGCAGCAGGGGATCGCTGAATCTCTTGACGTAGCGCACGCGCATCGCGTCCTTGCCCCGGGTCTGCAGGCCGCTGCCGAGCAAATGCAATTCGACGTCGTCGGTGTAGGTGGCGAGGAAGGCGTCGATGTCGCGGGCGTTGTACGCTTCCAGTTGCGCCTGGACTACGCTTTCGGGATCGGCTGCCGGAACGGCGGCAGGGCTCACGGCGATTTCAATGCCCGTCAGT
>CAZCKI010000030.1:10332-13630 GCA_964498815.1 uncultured Burkholderiales bacterium | reverse complement strand
TGCTGAATCGCATCGCCAAAATGAAGGGGCATTTCATCGTTTGCGGCTGCGGACGCGTCGGCGGCAATGTCGTCCACGAGCTGGCCAAGACCGAGCGCCACTTTGTGGTCATCGATCAAAGCGAAGCGCAGATCGCCGCCTTGCTGGTGCATTATCCGCAGCTCATGCACATCAGCGGCGACGCCAGCGACGACAACGTCCTGCAGGAGGCCGGCATCGCCGAGGCGGCCGGCGTTTTCGCCGTCACCGGGGACGACAGCAAAAACCTGGTGATTACCCTGACCGCCAGGCAATTGCGGCCCAGCTGCCGGGTAGTGGCGCGTTGCCACGAAGTGAACTATTTTTCCAAGATGCAAAAGGTCGGCGCCGACGCCATCGTCTCGCCGGACTTCACCGGCGGCATGCGCATCGTTTCCTCGATGATTCGCCCGCAGGTGGTGTCGTTCCTCGATGAAATGCTGCGTACCGACGACAATGTGCGCGTCGAGGAAGTGCGCCTTCCTGCCACCCATCCCGGCACCGCGGTCGGCATCCTGGCGCCGCATTCGAGCGAATACATTGTGCTGGCGATCAAGCGCGGCGCCACTACCGTCTTCAATCCGCCGCAGGATCACGATTTGTGCGCCGAAGACACCCTGGTCGTGATGACCACGCCGGCCGGGCGCCACGCCCTGGAGCGGGCTGCCGCCCGGTAGTTCCCGGCTGCCGGGCTGGACAGGGTCGGGCACGGACGGCAGGATAAGGCCGTCCAGGCTAAGTCCCTGTTTGGCTTGGAAATCGTTCTGTCACAAAAGTGTCACGAGATCGCCGTATTCTCCTACCATGGCAAAACCGGTGTTCAACCCATGGTTTTTCGCAGACTGGTTGCCAGGTGAATCTTTGGCCGAATTCGGAAAACCGTCCGAATCCGGCAATACCTTTCGATGGAATGGCGACAAAACATGAGCGATAAACACATCTCCACCCAATTTGACAGCGACTTAGGCGATGTTTCCTCGCGCGTGCTCGAAATCGGCGGCATGGTCGAATCCCAGTTGCAACACGCCGTTCGGGCGCTGCTGAATAGCGATCTTGCGGCGGCGGACGAAGCGCTGGCCTCGGGTGACCGCGTCAACGCCATGGAAATCGAAATCGACGGCGAAATCTCGGCCATCATCGCGCGCCGGCAACCGGCCGCCCGCGACTTGCGTCTGCTGATCGCGATTTCCAAGGCCACCGCCAACCTGGAGCGGGTCGGCGACGAGGCGGAGAAGATCGCGCGCATGGCGAAGTCGATCATCCATAGCGGCCAGGCGCAGCGCGTCCCCACCGCCGAGCTCAGGGTGGCGGCCGACTTGGCGGCGTCCTTGCTGCGCAAGTCCCTGGACGGCTTCGCCCGCCTCGATACCGCCCAGGCCGTTTCGATCATGAAGGAAGACGACCTGATCGACATGGAATTCAACGGCTTCGTGCGTACCCTGATCACCTACATGATGGAGGATCCGCGCAAAATCTCGCCCAGCCTCGACCTGCTGTTCGTCGCCAAGGCGCTGGAGCGGATCGGCGACCACGCCAAGAACATTGCCGAATTCACCATCTACATCGTCAAAGGCGCCGACGTGCGGCATTCATCGATGGATGCCATCGAATCGGCCGTGCAGTGACCCGTACCAAATCTACTGTTCCGAACGCATGAAAACTCCCCCTCGTGTCCTGGTGGTGGAAGACGAGCCGGCCATCGCCGAATTGGTGGCGGTCAACCTGAAGCACGGCGGCTTCATGCCGGTCTGCGCCGAAGACGGCTTGAGCGCCCAGCGCGAACTCGACGCGGTGCTGCCCGATGCGATCCTGCTCGACTGGATGCTGCCGGGCGAAAGCGGCCTGTCGCTGGCGCGCAAATGGCGCCGCGACCCGCGTACCCGCGGTGTGCCGATCCTGATGCTGACGGCGCGCGGCGACGAGCCCGACCGCATTGCCGGACTCGACGCCGGCGCCGACGACTACCTGATCAAACCGTTCTCGACGCAGGAAATGCTGGCGCGCATCCGCGCGGTACTGCGGCGCCGCGCGCCGGAACTGGCGCGCGATTCGGTGGCTATCGACGAATTGACGCTCGACGCCGCCACCCATCGCGTCAACTATCGCGACCAGTTGCTCAAGATCGGGCCGACCGAGTTCAAACTCCTGCACTACCTGATGAAGCACCCGGAACGGGTGCACACCCGCACGCAATTGCTCGACAAGGTGTGGGGCGATCACGTCTTCATCGAGGAACGTACCGTCGATGTGCATATGCGCCGCCTGCGCGTGGCGCTGGGCGAGGCCAGCAAGCTGCTGGAAACGGTGCGGGGAGTCGGGTATCGTATGACGGCCAACCCGACCCCGGGTTAGTTTACCGCCGCTCGCCGGCATCCGATTCAGGCTGATCCCGATGTTCTGGCGTCTTATCTACTTCCTGTTGTTCCAGCTGAGCGGCGCCGTGCTCGGCGCGTTCCTGGCCGACATCGCCTTCGCAGGGGCGGATCGCTGGGCTGGCGCCTTCATCGGCATGCTGCTGGCCGGCACCGGCTGGATGCTGACCGACTCGCTGCGCGGCGAACGAGTACTGCGCTGGTTGCGCGGCGACGATCTCAGCGACGGCGCGGTGCGGTTCGGCCTGTGGGGCGAAGTCACCGCGCGCGCGCGGCGGCTGATCCGAACCCAGGAGCAACACGCCGAAAGCAGCGATGCCAGATTGGCCGGATTTCTTGCCGCCATCCAGGCGTCCCCCAGCGGCGTGATCCTGCTCGACTGGCGCAACCGCATCGAATGGTGCAATGTCACCGCCGCCGACCAGTTCGGCCTGGATGCGCAACGCGACCTGGGTCAGGCGGTCCGCAACCTGATCCGCGAGCCCGCGTTCGTTACCTACCTGGCGGCGGAGGATTTTACGCGCGAGGTGGTCATCAATTTGCAGGAGCGACCCACCGCGCGCGGTCGCCGCATCTCGGTACAAATCCATCCCTACGGCGAAGGCAGCAAGCTGCTGCTGTCCCGCGATGTGACGGCCATCGAACAGGCGGAAGCGATGCGGCGCGATTTTGTCGCCAATGTATCGCACGAAATCCGTACACCGTTGACCGTGCTGGCCGGATTCATCGAGACGCTGCAGACGCTGACCCTGGAGGAAGCCGACCGCAAGCGCTTCCTGACGCTGATGGCGCAGCAGTCGCGGCGCATGCAGACCCTCGTTAGCGACCTGCTGACGCTTTCGCAATTGGAGGGCAGCCCCTTCCCGGGCATCGACGAATGGGTGGCGATGGCGCCGCTGCTGCAACAG
>CAZCKI010000030.1:0-10322 GCA_964498815.1 uncultured Burkholderiales bacterium | reverse complement strand
GACGCGCACGCCTTGTCGGCGCTGATCGTCGGCGACGCGGCGCCGCAGCAGATCCAATATCGCGTCGAAGCCGACCTCGAGATTGCCGGTGTTGCCAGCGAATTGCATAGTGCCTTTGCCAATCTGGTCGGCAATGCCGTGCGCTATACGCCACCGGGCGGCCTCATCGAGGTGAGCCTCACTGCCCTGGAAGACGGTCGCGCGGTATTCGCGGTCAAGGATAGCGGCCCCGGCATTGCCGCAGAACATCTGTCGCGGCTTACCGAGCGCTTTTATCGCATCGACAAGAGTCGTTCGCGCGAAACCGGCGGTACTGGCTTGGGATTGGCCATCGTCAAGCACGTTTCGCAACGGCACGGCGCCGAGCTCGGCATTGCCAGCACGCTTGGGCAAGGAACAACGTTTTCCATTACCTTCCCGTCGCGGCGGGTGCGCAAGTCAGCAATGCAATAGCGGCACTGGCAAAGACCGTGGAAACCGGAACTACCGAGGTGCCCCCCGGAAACGCCGACGCGTTTCGAGCCGCCGGGCCCGCGTAAAATGCGCGCTCCATGTCCCGCTCCTTGCCAGGCTCCCTGCAACTCAACGCCATACTGGCGGCCGACCGCGGCCGCCTGATCGCGCTCGACAAAAAGCGCCGCGAATTGGCGCGCACGAAGAAGCCGCACGACGCCCTCGACGCACAGTTCGCCGCAGCCTGGCAGGCGGCGCTGGAGCGCGCCACGGCACGCAGGGCGCGGCACGCAGAGCTGGCGTCGCCTGATTTCGACGATGCCCTGCCGATCGCCGAAAAGCGCCGGGACATTGCCAAGTTGATCGAAAGTCACCAGGTTGTGATCGTTTGCGGCGAAACCGGCTCCGGCAAGACCACGCAACTGCCGAAGATTTGCCTGGAATTGGGTCGCGGTATCCACGGCATGGTCGGCTGCACCCAACCGCGCCGCATTGCCGCACGCACGCTGGCCGCGCGTCTTGCGCAGGAATTGAAACAAACCGGGCAGCACACGGTGGGCTATAAGATCCGCTTCAACGACCGGACCTCCGACGAAACCTTTCTCAAGGTCATGACCGACGGCATCCTGCTGGCCGAAACGCACAGCGACCGCAGTCTGTGGCAGTACGACACGCTGATCATCGACGAAGCGCACGAGCGCAGTCTCAATATCGATTTTCTGCTGGGCTATGTGAAGCGCCTGCTGCCGAAAAGGCCGGATCTCAAGGTCATCATCACCTCGGCCACCATCGATCCACAGCGCTTTTCGAAGCACTTCGACGGAGCTCCCATCATCGAAGTGTCCGGTCGCACCTATCCGGTGGAAATCCGCTATCGCCCCGAACATTTCCTGGACGAGGCCGAGGACGCCATCGCCATCGAGGACGCCGTGTCCAAAGCCGTGGACGAAATCGCCGCCGAATCGCAGGAAGGCGACATCCTGGTATTCCTGCCGGGCGAGCGCGAGATCCGCGACACCGCCGAAGCGTTGCGCAAACACCATCCGCAACATACCGAAATCCTGCCGCTGTTCTCGCGCTTATCCAATGCCGAGCAGGACCGCGTGTTCCATCCCTCGGGGCGACGGCGCATCGTGCTGGCGACCAACGTGGCCGAAACGTCGCTCACCGTGCCCGGCATCCGCTACGTGGTCGATACCGGGGTTGCGCGCATCCACCGCTACAGCACCCGGCAAAAGATCGACATGCTGCAGATCGAGCCCATCGCCCAGGCGTCCGCCAAGCAGCGCGCCGGTCGCTGCGGGCGCGTCGCCGCCGGCATCTGCATCCGCCTCTACGGCGAGGTTGATCATAACGCGAGACCGGCCTTTACCACGCCGGAAATCCTGCGCACCTCGCTCGCCTCAGTGATTCTGCGCATGAAGTCACTGGGCCTGGGGGAGGTCGAGGACTTTCCCTTTGTCGAGCCGCCCAGCCCGCGCATGATCGAAGATGGCTACCGGCAACTGTTCGAACTGGGCGCCACCGATGAACAAAAGGGTCTCACCACACTGGGCTGGAAGCTCGCCAAGTTCCCGATCGATCCTGCCGTCGCGCGCATGCTGGTGGCGGGCGAAAAGGAGGCCGTGCTGAAGGAGCTCCTGATCATCGCCTCGGCATTGTCGGTGCAGGACCCGCGCGACCGGCCGATGGACAAGCAGCAACAGTTTTTGCTTGCACACGAAAAATTCGCGCACCCGCAATCGGAGTTCGTGGCCTATTTGCGCATGTGGGATTTTTACGACGAGGCCTGGAAGCACAAGCAGTCCAACCGCAAGTTCGAGCTGGTGCTGCGCGACAGCTTCCTGTCTCCCCTGCGCATGCGCGAATGGCGCGATCTGCACGCGCAGTTGCGCGAGATGGTGGAGTCGCTGGGCATGCACCTGGCAGCGCCTGAGTGCGTTTCGTCGAAGTCGGCGGACACACCGCCGGCAGGCAAGCCCGCCGCAGAGCCGACCACCGAGATGTCCCGCGCAACGTACCAAAGCGTGCACCGCGCCCTGCTGACCGGGCTCATCAGCAACGTCGGCACCAAGGCGGTCGAGGGCGACCATTACCTCGGTACGCGCGGACTCAAGTTCCAATTGCCGCGACGCGCGCGCGAACACGCCCAGCAAAAAAAGGAACGCATGAAGTGGGTGATGGCGGCGGAACTGACCGAGACCACGCGCATCTACGCGCGCACCATCGCCAGTATCGAGCCCGAGTGGATTGAAGAGCTGGCCACGCACCTCGTCACCCGCACTCATTATGAGCCGCACTGGGAGCGCAAGTCCGGGCAGGTGGTGGCCTTTGAACAGGTGTCGTTGTTCGGACTGGTGGTCAACTCGCGTCGGCGCGTGCACTACGGCGCCATCAACCCGGTGGAGGCTCGCGAAATCTTCATCCGCCAGGGGCTGGTGGCGGGCGAAGTCGATACCCGTGGCGCATTCCTGCGGCACAACCTGAAAATGGTGGGCGAGATCGAGGACATCGAGGCCAAGGCGCGGCGCCAGGACGTGCTGGTGGACGACGAGGACATGTTTGCCCTGTACGACGCCGTGATCCCGGCCGACGTGGTCAATATGACGGGCTTCGAGAAGTGGCGGCGCGAGCACGAAAAGAACGATGCCAGGGCGCTGGAATTTTCGCGCGAGCAATTGATGCGCCGGCACGCGCAGGAAATCACTTACGATCTTTTCCCCAAGACGCTCAAGCACAAGGGTGCCGCCTATCCGCTCAGCTACCGTTTCGAACCAGGGCATTTGATGGACGGCGTCACTCTCACCCTGCCGGTCGCCGTGCTGAACCAGGTCAACGGCGCGCGCTTCGAGTGGCTGGTGATGGGCATGCTGCGCGACAAGGTTGCCGCGGTCATCAAGACGTTGCCGCAGCGCTTTCGCAGCCCGCTGGTGCCGGTGCCGGAATTCGTGTCCAATTTCATCGGCCACATAGTTGGCAATAGCGCCGCCAAGCCCGGTATGAGTGATCTGTCGGCCGTCGAATTTGCCTTGATCGACGCGCTGACCCAGTTCATCAAATCGCACAAGGCGATCGACATTCCCCGCGACGCCTGGGATGCCTCGCTCGCCGGCGGGCGCCTGGCGCCGCATCTTTTCATGAACTTCCGTATCGTCGACGCCGACGGCAAGGAGCTCGCCATGTCGCGCGACTTCGCCGCTCTCGCCGAGCAATACGCCGATGCCTCGCGCACGGTGTTTTCCACCCTGCATCGTAACCGCATGGAGCAGGACGGCCTCACCGCCTGGCCCGCCGATCCGGCGGAGATTCCCGAGACCATCAATTTCGAAAAGTCCGGCATCCGCTACGACGGCTTTCCGGCGCTGGTCGACGAGGGCGCAGCGGTGGCGATCAAGATTTTCGACGACGCGCTGACGGCGAACCTCTCACATACGCAAGGTGTCGTTCGCCTGACCATCCTCAGCCTGCCGGAGCAGGCGCGCTTCGCTGAACGCTCCGTCAAGGTTTCGCCGGTGGCCGCATTCCAGTTTTCCACCTTTTTTCCCGAGACCAAAAATCACGCGCAGGAAGCCATGCGCCAGGAGTTGTTGTTTGCCGCCTTCCGCGCCACGTTCGTCGACGGCGAAGCCGGGTCCGTACGTTCCCGCGCCGCCTTCGAGGCCGATCTCGCCGCGCACAAGAACGATCTGATGGCGAACCTGAGCGCGCTGACGCGGGCTATGGACGAGGCGCTGACCCTGGTGGCCGAGGTGAAAAAACGCCTGGAGGACCGTTATCTGAAGGGCTGGGAGCACCTCGCTCCCGATATCGAGGGCCAGCTGCGGCAACTGTTTGCAACGCGTTTTCTGCGTGAGACCGCCACCACACAGCTGCTGCACTATCCCCGCTACCTCAAAGCCCTCGTCATGCGTCTGGACAAGGCCAGGCTGGGCGCCATGGAGCGCGATCTGGAACACTGCATGGCGATTCGCCCGCTATGGCAGAATTACCTGCAAGCCAAAGTGAAATCATCGCCGGCCATGGTGGAGTACCGCTGGCTGGTGGAGGAGCTGCGGGTCGGGCTGTTCGCCCAGGAATTGCGCACGCCGATACCGGTCAGCGTGAAACGTTTGAGCAAGATGTGGGCCGAAATAGCGTTATCGTGAAGCGGCCGCGAGGTCGCGGCAATGTATGGAAAGGAAGCCCTTGAAAGTCGAAAGAATCCAGCGCCTGGCCACCCGCATGGCGCATATTGCCCCCTTCCAGGTGATGGAGTTTCAATCGCGCGCCCGCGAGTTGAAAGAGCAGGGGCAGGACGTGATCCACATGGAGGTGGGCGAACCCGATTTCACCACCCCACGCACTATCGTCGAGGCCGCCATCAAGGCCCTCAACGAGCAGCCCATGTTCTATACTTCGGCGCTGGGCACCACCGCCTTGCGCGAGGCCATCGCCGGCTTTTACCAAAGCAAGTACGGTGTCAGTGTCGATCCGGCGCGTATCGTCGTCACCGCCGGGTCCAGCGCGGCCCTGTTGCTGACCTTCGGCGTACTGTTGAATGGCGGCGACGAAGTGCTGATGGCCGATCCCGCCTACCCCTGCAACCGCCACTTCGTCCGCACCATGGAGGGCGTGCCGCGCATGGTGCCGGTCGGCGCCGACACGGCCTACCAGCTGACCGCGGCGCATATCGAGGCCAACTGGAATTCGCGCACCGTGGCGGCCTTGGCGGCGAGTCCCTCCAACCCTACCGGCACCATGATCCCGCACGAAGAACTGGCCGCCATTCATCGCGCCGTCGTCGCGCGCGGCGGCACCTTGATCGTCGACGAGATTTATCAGGGGCTTACCTATGACGTGGAACCCTCGACCGCCTTGTCGATCGGCGATGATATGTTCGTCATCAACAGTTTTTCCAAATACTTCCAGATGACCGGCTGGCGCCTGGGCTGGATGGTGGTGCCGCCCGCCTATGTGCGCGACATGGAAAAGCTGGCGCAGAACCTGTTCATTTCCCCGTCCGCCCCGGCGCAGTACGCGGCGCTGGCCGCCTTCCGGCCCGATACTCTGGCCCTGCTGGAAGAGCGGCGCGCTGCATTCCACGCCCGCCGCGATTTCCTGATCCCGGCACTGCGCGATCTTGGCTTCGGCATCCCGGTGGTGCCGCAGGGGGCTTTCTATATCTATGCGGACAGTTCGCGCGTGGCCGCGGACAGCTTCGCGCTGGCCAGACAAATCCTCGATCAAACCCATGTGGCGATGACGCCGGGCCGCGATTTCGGCAGTAACCGGCCGGACCAGCACATCCGCATTGCCTACACCCAGCCGATCGCGCGTCTCGAGGAAGCCATGCAACGCATCGCTAAATTCCTGAAGGCCTCATCGTGATCCTGGACGCGCTGCTCGCCTATCTGCACTTCATCGCCATCATTCTGCTGTTTTCCTTTCTGACGGCGGAGGTGATGCTGGCAAGGCAGGCGATGACGGCAGGCAGCCTGCCATTGCTGGCGCGCATCGATCGCTGGTATTTTTTTTCCGCGATGGCGGCTCTGGCCACGGGTTTGTTGCGCCTGTATTGGGGCGCCAAGGGTGCGGCGTTCTACGTTCACAATCCCGTGTTCATGGCCAAGATATTGCTGTTTTTTCTCATCGGCGGCCTGCCGGTGCCGCCGACCCTGCAGTTCCTGCGCTGGAAAAAGTCGCTGACGGCCGACGCGGCGTTCACCGTACCGGAAGACGAACAAAAAAAGCTGCGCCGCTATCTGATGATCGAAATTCACCTTGCCGCATTGCTGCCCCTGCTTGCCGTATTGATGAGCCGTGGCCTGGGCTCCTAGGAGATTGCATTGAAAAATCGGATCGGACTCTGCGCTGCGCTGGTTTTGTTTCTGACCACAACCGCTTTTGCCCAGGAGCGCGCCATCGACGAAAAAGTCACCGTCAAGGCGGGCATCGACGAAGTGTGGAAGGCCTGGACCACCAGCGAGGGCATCAAGTCCTTTTTCGCGCCCGACGCCAAGGTGGAATTGCGCGTGGATGGCCCCTTCCAGATCTACATCAATCCCTACGCCGAGCCGGGCATGAAAGGCGCCGACGATATGAAAATCATCGGCTTCCAGGACAAGAAAATGCTGAGTTTCACCTGGAACGCGCCGCCGTCGCTACCCGAAGCGCGCAAGCAGCGCAGCGTGGTGATCCTGCGGTTTGTGTCGCGTGGCGATCAGTTGACCGAAGTCACCCTGCACCACATAGGCTGGGGCGAGGGCGGAGAGTGGGACAAGGCCTTCGACTATTTTTCCAAGGCCTGGCCGAACGTACTGAAGAACCTGCAAAAGCGTTTCGACAGCGGGCCCATCGACTGGACTACCTGGTTGAATCAGCTGAAAGCGGGCGCCGCAAAAAAATAGGCCGCCTAGGTCGCTGCCAGCAGCGGCCACGACTTCAAGACCGTGTACCGGGGGCCCTTGTCGAGTTCGGAGTCGATCAGGACGAAACGGTCGATGTGCCAGTGCACGGGCGAAGCGACAGGGCCGGCCGGTAGCAGGTACCGGCAGTCGCGGGCGAAGGTGAGGTGCGGCGTGAATTCGCCTGTGTTCCGATAAGCGGCGCGCAGCAGCGGTGCGGAAAGCTGCCGTTCCAGCTCCATCAGCGCGGGGGGTGGTTCCGTGCAACCCAGCCATGCGACCTTGTTGTCGCGAAAGCTGGCATGCGCGTCGATGCTCAGGTCGAACGCCGCGCAGGCGACGGCGTCGCCCCAGCTGCATATCTCAGGAATCGTCTGAACCGGCACTTCGCCCAGGAACAGCAGGGTGAGATGCAGGGTCTCCGCCCGCATCGCGCGCCCCGCATAGCGCGGCACCAGCCGTGCGGCCTCGCGCACCAACGCCGCGCGCACCGGATCGTCGGGGAAGAGGGCGAAGAAGACGCGGCGCGTGAGGCGTGCGTTCACGGTGGCGGATACGCCCTGAGGACTAGGCAGCGATCCTGATCGGGATGCGTTTTTCTTCCACCGCGTGGCAGGCCACTTGGCCGCCATCCGGGTGGGAAATCAGGCCGGGGCGTTCGGTTTTGCAGCGCTCGAAAGCGTGCGGGCAGCGCGGGTGGAAGGTGCAACCACTGGGAGGATTGAGCGGATTGGGCACTTCACCGGCCACCGGGGTGCGCTGCTTGCCGGTCATTTCCAGGTCGGGGATGGCCGATTGCAGCATCTGCGTATACGGGTGCAGCGGATTGACAAAGATGCGCTTGGTATCCGCCACTTCCACCAGGCGGCCCAGGTACATGACGCCGACGCGCGTGGAAATGTGCGAGACCACGGCGAGGTTGTGCGAGATGAACAGATAGGTGAGGCCGAACTCGCGTTGCAAGTCGCGCATCAGATTCAGAATCTGCGCCTGTACCGAAACGTCCAACGCGGAAGTCGGCTCATCGCAAATCAGGAATTCCGGATTGGACGAAAGCGCGCGCGCGATCGAGATGCGCTGGCGTTGTCCGCCGGAAAATTCGTGCGGGAATTTTTCCGCGTCCAGCGGCGAGAGGCCGACCTGGGTCAGCAGTTCGTCGACGCGCCGGTTGAGTGGAGCGCCGGGCTGCATCAGGTTGTGCGACAGGATCGGTTCGGCAACGATCTTGCCGACCCGCCAGCGCGGATTGAGGCTCGCAAACGGATCCTGGAAAATCATCTGGAAACGCTTGCGCAAGTCGGTCAATTGCCTGCCGTGCGCCACCGCCATGTCGACGCCGTCGAACACAACCGAGCCGCGCGACGGGGGATAGAGGCCACAAATCACTCGCGCCACGGTCGATTTGCCGCAGCCCGATTCGCCGACCAGCGACAAGGTTTCGCCGCGCCGCAAGGTCAGGCTGATGCCGTCCACGGCGTTGAGAATCTGCCGCGGCTGGCCCTCGATCACCCGGTTGAGCCAGGGCTTGGAGACATCGAAATCGCGCGCGATGTCCTTTAGTTCGAGCAATACGCTGGAATTCTGCTTCATAGGCTGATCGCCTGTTGTGCGGCGTGCAGCCAGCACGCTGCGCGGGTCTTGCCGGCGTCGAGCAGCGACGGCCGCTCCTTGCTGCATCGTCCGCCCGGCACTTCGGCCCTGTGCGCGCAACGCGGGTGAAAGGCGCAACCGGTTGGAATTGCGGTCAGGCGCGGCATCGCGCCGTCGATCTGGGCCAGGCGTTCGGTCATGTCGCCCACGCTCGGGATGGCGCCCATCAGGCCGACCGTATAGGGATGCTGCGGGTGATGGATCACCTCCGCCACCGGGCCGATTTCAGCGATGCGTCCGGCGTACATGACGGCAACGCGATTGGCGGTCTCGGCGATGACGCCCATGTCGTGGGTGATCAGCATCACCGCCATGCCGTGCTCGCGGCCGAGGCGCTTCAGCAGGGTGATGATCTGCGCCTGGATCGATACGTCCAGCGCGGTGGTCGGCTCGTCGGCGATGATCAGCTTCGGCTGCGCCGCCAGCGCCAGCGAAATGACCACGCGCTGGCGCATGCCGCCGGAGAACTGGTGCGGATAGTGGTCGATGCGCTTTTCCGGCGCGGGAATGCCGACTTCGGTGAGCAATTCGATGGCACGGCGGCGCGCGTCGGCCTCCGCCATCGGCAGGTGCGTCTGGATGGTTTCGATGATCTGCCGACCCACCGTATACAGCGGATTAAGCGAAGTGAGCGGGTCCTGGAAAATGGCGCCGATCTCGCGTCCGCGAATCTTGCGCATCTCGTCGAAAGGCAGATTGTCGATACGGCGGCCGTTGAACAGCACTTCGCCGCCGGAAATCCGGCCCGGCGGTTCCAGCAGGCCGATGATGGCAGCCCCGGTCAGCGATTTGCCGGCGCCCGATTCACCGACCACGCCCAGCACTTCGCCAGGCGCGATCGAAAAACTGACGTCGTCGACGGCGGTCAGGGTGCCGCTCCGCGTCGGGAATTCGACGCGCAGGTTGCGAACTTCGAGCAGCGCTTCCGTCATTTCGCGGTTCCTGCCTCGGTGGACTTCAGGTATTTGGCTGCGCACTCGCCGATGGTCTCGCTGTCGCGGATCACCAGTTGCCAGTGACGGGTCACGCTGTCGGTTAGCTTGGCAGCGATGTAGTAGCGAACGCAAGGCTTGAAGTCGATGGCCAGCGAATTCTGCGTGGCGATACGCTGGTGGTGTTCCTTGCTGGCCGGCAGGTCCGCGTAAATGGTGTGGTGGCCCGGCGCGATCGCCCCCTGACGGCGGGTGGTGGAGTCGTCGTCGATGCGGTTCAGGATCACCGGCTGCAGCTTGTAGTCGGCGCTCTTGGTGAATTCGGCGCTGACGATGCTGTACACCTGGTCGTAGGGTCCGGCGGCAGCGGGCAGGGCAATCAGGCTGGCCAAAATCAGTAGCTGTTTCATCGTTCCCCCTTTGCGTCAGCGCAGCTTGGGATTGAGCGCATCGCGCAACCAATCGCCGAGAATATTGATCGAGAGCACCAGGGTCACCAGCGCGATGCTGGGATAGAGCGTAATCCAGCGCTCGCCGGAAAACAGGAAGTCGTTGCCGACGCGGATCAGCGTCCCCAGCGAGGGCTTGGTGGGCGGTACGCCAACGCCCAGGAAAGAAAGGGTTGCCTCGGTGATGACGGCGGTACCGACGTGCAGGGTCGCCAGCACCAGCACCGGCCCCAGCACATTGGGCAACACGTGGGTAAACATGATGGCGAGCGAACGGCGGCCGATCACGCGCGCCGCCATCACGTATTCCTTGTTGCGTTCGACCAGGGTCGAGCCGCGCACGGTGCGCGCATAACGCACCCAGCCCGAGGCGGCGATGGCGAACACCAGCACGTAGACGGCGAGGTCGTCGTGAAATTCCTTGGGGATCACGGCGCGCGCCACACCGTCGATCA
>CAZCKI010000029.1:0-13757 GCA_964498815.1 uncultured Burkholderiales bacterium | reverse complement strand
CCAGATAGTTGCCGGTGGTGGCCAGGAACAGCAGGGCGCAGATGGTCCAGCGGTATTTTCCAGTCGGCTGCAAACTCATGGGGTGGTTTCCTTAATTACCTTAAGCGGATTGTTTTTTGGGTGCGAACGGTCGGCGCGCTACTGCGCCCCGCGCGAACTCTTGCTGGCCGGCTTGCTGCGC
This sequence comes from uncultured Burkholderiales bacterium, assembly GCA_964498815.1. Taxonomy (GTDB): domain Bacteria; phylum Pseudomonadota; class Gammaproteobacteria; order Burkholderiales; family Usitatibacteraceae; genus UKL13-2. The sequence goes on along the minus strand of CAZCKI010000029.1, from coordinate 13,576 downwards.
GGTTCGATGACGACGTTGTGAAATTCGATAGAGCCAGCGCCGGCGACGACCTCGGCGGATTCGACGCCGCGAAAGGTGCAATCGCTGAATTTGATGCGGTCGATGGTGGCGCCCGGATAGCCGGCGATGTGCATCACCCGCGGGCTGGCCGTGCTGCTCACGTTCTCAAGCTGGACATTACGCACGATGGCCGGGTGCGTTCCGCGCGCGCCTTCTTCATACAGGAGATCGATGGTGAGCACGCTTTCGCCGACCCGGCCGATGCGGACATTGCGCATGAACACGTTTTCGAGAATGCCGCCGCGTACGGCGTTGTTCTTGAAGCGCAGCGCCCGGTCCAGCGCGGGGCTGTCCATATCGCAGTCCTCGATGAATACATTGCGGATATGGCCGGAGCATTCGCTGCCCAGCACCACGCCGCCGTGGCCGTCCTCGAAGCGGCAGCCGCGCACGACGATGTTCTCCGAAGCCACGTTGACGCGGCGGCCGTCGTTGTTGCGGCCGGACTTGATGGCGATGCAATCGTCGCCGGTATTTAAGCGACAACCCTCGATCAGCACATCGTGGCAGGACTCCGGATCGCAGCCGTCGTTATTAGGGCCGTGCGAATCGATTCTCACGCCACGCACAGTGATATTGCGCGAGAGCACCGGGTGCAGCTCCCACATCGGCGAGTTCCGGATACCGATGCCTTCGATGAGAATGTTGCGGCAGCGGTAGGGCTGGACAAAATTGGGACGCAGCAGATGGCCCTGGCCGAATACGCGCGCACTCACAGGTACACCCTGTTCACCCATTGCGACCAGGGCAGCCTGATCGGCCCGCTGCGTTTTTTTCCACGCCCACCAGTTGTGTTCGCTGGCCTGCCCGTCCAGGGTGCCCTTGCCGGTGATGGCGATGTCTTCCTGTTCGAAGGCGTAGATCAGCGGCGAGTAGTTCATGCACTCGATGCCTTCCCAGCGCGTGAACACCGTCGGGTAGCGGGCCGGATCGGTGGAAAATTTGAGCGTGGCACCCTCGGCCAGATGCAGGTTCACACGGCTCTGGAGGACGATAGGGCCGGTGAGAAAATTCCCCGCCGGCACCAACACCCGCCCGCCACCCGCGGCATGGCAGGTGGCGATCGCCATGGCGATGGCGGCAGTCGCGTCGCTGGCGCCATCGGCCACCGCGCCGAATTGCGTGATCGGAAAATCGCGCTCGGGAAAGACCGGCGCCCGGATGCGCGCCAGCACCGTCGCATAGTCCGCCCAGCCGTTCGCCATGATGCCGGAGGTAGAGCTCATGCCGCCGCCGGTGGTTTCACCAGTCACCACGCTCGCCGCCACGCGGGCGTGTACGTCCAGCAGCGACGCGGCACCCGCCAGGGCGCCCAGCTTCAGCAGAGTACGGCGCGAGCGAAAGGTTGCGGACGGCGCTGTCTTCATCTCAGAGATTTACTTTGTGTCCTGGATGCGTTTGACCAGGTCGGCTGCCTTGGGCGTGCTGGCGAAACGCGCGTACACCGGCTTCATGGCGTCGATGAATTCCTGCCGGTTGGTAAGGGTCACGATCTCGGCGCCGCCCGCCTGCACCAGTTTGCGCGATTTGATTTCGCGCTCGTCCCAGAGTTTTCGCATGAAGGGGACCGATTGCTTGGCGGTCTTGCGAAGCAGTGCCTGATCCTCCGCCGACAGGGTGTCCCAGACTTTTTTGGAAAACACCAGCACCTCGGGTGCTCGCGTGTGCTCGGTCAGGTTGTAGTAGCGCGCGGTTTCGAAATGCCGCGACGATTCGTACGAGGGCAGATTGTTTTCGGCGGCATCGACCAGGCCGGTCTTGAGCGCGGTGGCGACGCCGCCGAAGGGCATCGGCGTCGGTATCGCCCCCAGCGCCTGCGTCATCGCGCCGAACAGGTCGGACTGCAGCACGCGAATCTTCATGCCCTTCAGGTCGGCCAGCGCCTTGATCGGCTTCTTCGAGGTGTAAATGGAGCGCGCACCGCTATCGTAGAAGGCGAGCCCCACCAGCCCGTGCGATTCCATCGACACCAGAACCTCGTCGCCGATCGGCCCGTCCAGCACCTTGCGCATATGCTCGGTGGAACGAAACAGGAAGGGCAGCACCGGCACCACGCTTTCCGGAACCACGCTATTGAGCGTGCCGATGTTGACCCGCATCATGTCGAGGCTGCCGGCACGCAATTGCTCGATATTGTTTTTCTCGCTGCCGAGTTCACCGCCGGCAAAAACGCGGATGGACAGCGCCCCCTTGCTTTGCTCGCCGACCAGCTTCGCCATGTATTTGACCGATTCGACCGTGGGATAGTCGGCCGGCTGGACATCGGCGGCGCGAAATTCGCGCGCAGCGATCGCTTCCGCCGCCAACGCCAGCGCAAACAGCAGGGCAATTGCGACGCAACGCGGTACGGGATGATTTCGAATGGCTGCATGCATGTAATCTCTCCTCCGGGAATGCTACGTTTTGATGGCGAAGGTCTATGCCTGCTGCCACCAGCGACCTGCTTAGTGTTTCATTGCAAACTCCGTTTCAGCGATACCCTGGGTGCCGGGCTGCAAAGCGAACACCGCGCCGGCCAGCGGCTGGTCGACCAGCGCTTCGGCTTGCTGCGGCCGGATCGAGGTCACGTATAAGGTTTCAAAACGGCTTCCGCCGAAGGCGCACATGGAAGGCTTCTTCACCGGCAGCGCAATGCTGCGATCCAGTTTACCGGTAGAAGTAAATCGCAGCAGCAGGCCGGCGTCGTTGGCGCAGGTCCAGTAACAGCCGTCAATATCCACCGCCGCGCCGTCGGGGCGGCCTGGGTGCAGGTTCATGTCGACGAATACGCGCCGGTTGCCAGGTGTTCCCGCAGCGCGATCGTAGTCGAATGCCCAAATCAGTTGCGAGCGTGGATGCGAATCGGAGAGGTACATCACCTTGCCGTCGGGCGACCAGGCCAGGCCGTTCTGCGTGAGCAGTCCCTCCACCACCGGGCCGCGCAGTCCGGCCGCTTCGTCGTAACAATACAGTGCACCGACGGCGTGCGCCGCCGGTATATCCATGTGCATGGTGCCGGCCCAGAAGCGCCCGTCGCGATCGCAGCGGCCATCGTTGAAGCGCATATTGGGTAGAGGCATTGCGACGGTCGCGAGAGCAGTCGCCGTTACACCGCCGTCGGCGCGCAGGCGCAGCGCGAACACGCCGCTTTCCATTCCCGCGATCAGCGTGCCGTCGGATCGGAAGGCGATGCACGCCACCATTTCGCCGGCCTGCCAGCTGGCGACGCGGCCGCTGGCCGTGTCGAGCCGATGAATCGATTTCGCCGGAATGTCCACCCAGTACAAGGCCGACTCGGCCGCGCGCCACAGCGGGCTTTCGCCCACGAAGCAATCGGGCTCGGTCAGGCGTTCGACGGCAACATCAATCGTCAAAGGGCCCTGCCAGGACAAAGGCGCCACCCTGGAAGATCCCCACAGGATCGGCCGGGTCGAGCGGGGGGCTGGCGGCTTCCACCCGTGCACGCTGCACGTCGGCGGCGTCCTTGGGGAAAAAGCCAAGATGCGCCGCCTTGCTGTTGTCCCACCATTTGGTGGCGTTGTTGGAAGCGCCAAAAATGACCGTGTGGCCGACCTTGGGCGCATACAGCGCGCAACGCACCAGTTCCACCAAATCGTCGTAACTCAAATAGGTGGCCAGCATGCGCCGGTCCTTGACGATGGGAAACGAGGAGCCGATGCGCACGCACACGGTCTCGATGCCGTAGCGGTCGTAGTACAAGCGCGACAGGTTTTCGCCGAAGCACTTGCTGAGTCCGTACAGGCCGTCGGGCCGCATCGGCGCGTCGGTATCGATGCGTTCCGATTGCTTGTAGAAACCGGTGACGTGATTGGAACTCGCGAACACGACTCGCTTCACGCCGTGCTTGCGTACCGCTTCGTAGAGATTGAATGCACCGACGATATTGGATTGCAGGATGGCGTCGAAGCGGTCTTCCACCGAGATGCCGCCGAAGTGGATCACCGCATCCACGCCTTTCACCAGGCGAAATACGGCCTCTTTGTCGGACAGGTCGCATTGCACGATTTCTTCGTTGGCCGCGGCTGTGCCGAGCTCGGCGCGGTCCGACAGGCGCAGGGATCGCGTAAAGGCGGGCAGGCGTTGGCGCAATACTTTGCCGAGACCGCCGGCGGCGCCCGTTAACAACAGGCGCGAGTAAGGTTGTGTCTCACTCATAGGATATGGGTTGGCGTATATACAAGTTGGCGAGCTGGAAAGGCGGTTTGGAGTGGCGAAGGAAACAGCCGTCTTTTTGAGGGAAAACGTTTTCCGTATTTTGTGAGGGGGCACCTTTGCTTGTCAAGTGGAATTTGGCCCAGTCCAGTGGAAAGATCGTTGACGACCGGCGTTCCGTCACTTGGCGCCAGAGTTCTGGCCGCAACACATTCATTGGTGATATAGGGGAAACGTGTGGCTTCCGCGCGGGGCGGGGCGGCTGGGAGGCGTCCTGCACCATGGCCGGGCGCCTGCGTTTTGCATTGACGCCGCACTTGCCTTTGCCGGTATAATCGCGGAAAACGTTTACTGATGAAAAAGAAACCTACCATTCGCGATGTAGCGGCACACGCCGGCGTTTCCATCGCCACCGTGTCGAAGTTCATCAACTCCACGCAGCGGTTTACGGCCGGTGTGGAACGCAGGATCCAGGCTGCCATCGAGGCGCTCGAGTATCACTCCAATCCCCTTGCGCGCAGCATGATCACCGGCAAGACCGGCTCGGTGGGCGTCGCCATTCTCGATATCTGCAACCCGCATTTCACCAATATGGTGAAAGGCGCCAATCGGGTGGCGCTGGAGCACGGCTACAACCTGTTGTTTGTCGACACCGAGGAAAGCCAGGCGCGCGAAAATGAACTGCTCGACGCCTTGAGCCGCCGCGTCGATGGACTCATCGTCAGCACGCGCATGCCGGAAGAGCACATGGAGCGGATCCTCGCCTTCGGTAAGCCGGTGGTGTTTTCCGGGCGCCCGGCGCCGGAAGGCATACCCAGCATCGGCATCGACGCATTCGCTGCCGCCTATATGATCGGCGAGCTGCTGGTGAAGCAGGGCCATCGCGACATCGCCTACCTGGGTTTCGCGCCGGCGCGTCCCGACAAGGAGCGCATGCGCGGACTGAGCGAATGCCTCGCCGCGCACGGCCTTGGCCTGACCCGTTATGAGGTGCGCGGTCCCACCGTCGCCGAAGGCGAGCGCGTCTGTTCCACGGTGGTATTGCGCAAGGACAAGCCCGATGCGGTGGTTTGCTACAACGATATGGTGGCGATCGGCTTCATGGGGGTGGCACGCTCGCTCGGGATTTCGATCCCGGCCGATATGTCGGTGGTGGGCATCGACAATATTCCCTTTGGCCGTTTCACCAGTCCTGCGCTCACCACGGTGGACACGCAAAGCGAACGCCTGGGCGAAGAGGCGATGCGCCTGTTGTTTCGCCAGATTGCCGGTGAAAACCCGCCCGATATGGATCACATCCTGCTCGAACCGCGCCTGGTGATGCGCGATTCCACCATGGTGCGGGCGCCGGCAAAAAAATCTTCCGCCGCCAAGGCCGGGAAAAAAACCCGATAAAGATCAGGACGGTAGAAAAAGTGAGCAACTACTATCGAGGCATTCCCAATACCTTTCGCGCCGACCTGATCGCGGGCAAGCGCCTGATCGGCTGCTGGTGCTCGCTTGCCAGCCCGATCACCGCCGAAGTGCTGGGCGTGGCCGGTTTCGACTGGTTGTTGCTCGACGGCGAACATTCGCCCAACGACCTTACCACCATGATTCCGCAGTTGATGGCGTGGAAAGACAGCATCAGCGCGCCGATCGTGCGGCCGCCGGTGAACGAGCCGGTCATCATCAAGCGCTTGCTCGATGCCGGCTTTTACAATTTCCTGATCCCGATGATCGAAACCGTCGAACAGGCGCGACAGGCGGTGGCCGCTACCCGCTATCCGCCGGTCGGCATTCGCGGTCTGTCGGTTTCGCAAAGGCACAATCGTTACGGCACCGTGCCCGACTACTTCGCCACCGTCAACGATCACATCGCCGTGATCGTGCAGATCGAGAGCCGCGAAGGTGTTGCTGCGGTCGACGAGATCGCGGCGGTGCCCGGCGTGGACGCGATTTTCATCGGCCCCGGCGACCTTTCCGCGGCGCTCGGTTACATCGGCCAGCCCAACCATCCGGAAGTACAAAGCGTGATCGCGCATCTGATAGCACGCACCAAGGCGGCCGGCAAGCCCTGCGGCATCCTCGCCCCGGCCGAGGTCGATGCCAGGCGCTACCTCGAATGGGGCACCACCATGGTCGGCGTCGGCAGCGACCTGGGTGTATTTCGCAACGCCACGCAGGCGCTGCGCAATACCTACCGCGACTGAGTTTCCGGCATTCCCGCGCCAGCGGCCCTAAAGACGACCTACGGCGAAAACCTTTTCGCGACTTTGCCGCTTTCGGGAAACTGTTTAGGTAACATTTTCCTAGCCTCAGTAAACGTTTTCTAACGAGTTCGCCGGTTGATTTTTTGCCGCGTTGCAACAGCTATCCTGATATTGTCGATAAACAAAAATTTAGCAATATCAATAAATTAGAATATAAATTGGCACTCAAATGCCGACTGTTGCCAAGATACAACGATCTGCGCATTTTGTTGACATCCCGAAACAATATCGCTAAATTAGAAAAACGTTTCCCCTACTGCAGTTCGGGCGACAACCTGAGGAGAGCTGCCAAGCGATGCGAAGTAGACGGCTCCTCGCGAAATGCAACTGACGCGTATCCGTATCAAGGGTCCCCACATAGCGTAGGGGTGCCTAAACAATAATCCGGAGGAGTGAGCATCGTGAAGAAATCGCCAAAATTCTGGTTGTCGCCCATCGCTGTCGCGGTGCTGGCAGCTTTGCAACAGGCCGCCGCGCAACAAAGCGCCGAGCCGGCCAAGCCACCGGCAACGCTGGAGACCGCCAAGCCGGCGCCGGCCAAACCGGCCGCCAACAACGCGATGGAAGCGATCGTCGTCACCGGCTTTCGCGCCTCCCTCGAAAGCGCGCTCAACAAGAAGCGCGAGGACAATTCCATTGTCGATGTGATCAAGGCCGAAGACATCGCCAAGTTTCCCGACACCAACATGGCCGAAGCGCTGCAACGCGTGCCGGGTGTCGCGATCGACCGCGATGCCGGCGAAGGACGCCAGATCAACGTGCGCGGCCTCGGTCCGGACTTCACGCGCGTGCGCATCAACGGCATCGAGGCGCTCGCCACCACCGGCGGCACCGACAGTTCCGGCGGCAACAACCGTTCGCGCGGTTTCGACTTCAACGTGTTCTCGGCAAACCTGTTCAACACCGTAGTCGTGCGCAAGAGTTCGCAGGCCGATGTGGATGAAGGCTCGCTGGGCGCTACCGTCGATCTGCTGACCTCGCATCCCCTCGATTACAAGAACCGCACGGTGTCGGTCAACGTTACCGAGCGCTACAACGATCTTTCCAAACACACCGATCCGGGCTTTGATTTCCTGGCTACCGACACGTTCCTCGACCGAAAGATCGGCGTGCTGGTGTCGGGCGCCTATTCCAAGCGCCACCTGTTCGAAGACGGCTTCAGCACGGTGCGTTGGGACAACGGCCCCTCGTCCGGCGGCTGGTGCACACCGGTCGGCGTGACGCCGACCAATCCGTCTACCAGCACCGCCACTACTTGCGGCCCGGCCGCGCAAGGCGTGCTACGTATTCCCGGCACGGCGCAGGCTATCGCCGCCTATTCGGCAGCCAGCGATGCGAACAATTTCCACCCGCGCCTGCCGCGCTACGGGCGCCTCACCCACGACCAGGACCGCACCGGTTTCAATGCCTCGTTCCAGTTCCGTCCCGAGTTCGGCACGCTCATCAGTCTCGACTTGCTGTATTCAAAGATCGATTCGACCCGCCACGAGGATTTCCTGGAAGCGATTTCCTTTAGCCGTTCCGCCGCCCAGGGTGGCAAGCCGCAGACCAGTGTGGTGGACACCGCCTATGCGTCGAATGGCGCCTTGTTGTACGGCGTGTACAACGGTGTCGACATTCGCGCCGAATCGCGTTACGACGCGCTTACCACCACCTTCACCCAGCCGATCCTGTCGCTGGAACAAGACCTCACCGACACGCTGAAGCTGAATGCGAAAATCGGTCGCTCGGACTCCAAGTTCCGCAATCCGTTCCAGACCACGACCACCTTCGACGCTCTCAACGTCAACGGCTACGGCATCGACTTCCGCGGCAATAGCCGCGTCCCTGCCATCACCTATCCCTTCGACCCGACCATCCCGGGCGGTGCGCTTGGCATCGTCGGCGTGCCGGTTGCGACTTCCGGCACCCAGGCGACGACGATTCCCAATACGACGTCCAGCGAAATCCGCATCCGTCCGCAAGGCACCAACAACCGCAACGATCTGGCGCACGCCGATCTGGCCTGGGAAGTGGTGCCCGACAAGCTGACCTTGAAGGGCGGCGGCGATTGGAAAAAATATTCGTTCGATACCTATGAATTCCGTCGCGTCAACCAGAACGACACCATCTTTGCGCCGCCCGCCGGCACCACCATGGCGAGCCTCACCTCCATCATCTCCGGGGTGGGCAGCGGCATGGGTATTCCCGCGGGCACACCGACTTCCTGGGTGATCCCGAACCTGAACGCGATCGCTTCCCTCTACAACATCTATTGCAACTGCCTGCAGTCGGGTCCGGCCGGTGGCCCCGGCGATTTCACGCTGTCCTCGATCACCAACGGCAACGCGCGCGGCAACAACAAGGCCGTCACCGAAACCGACAAAGGTGTGTACCTGATGGCGGACTTCTCCGACAAGATCGGCGACTTCCCGGTGCGCGGCAATATCGGCGTACGTTACGTGCAAACCCGCCAGGTTGCGACCGGCTACCAATCGCTCGCCGGCGGCACGGCGGTCACCGTGGAAAACACGTATAGCGATACGCTACCCTCGGCCAACGTGGCGATCAACCTGTCGAAAGACTTCATCTGGCGCCTGGCCGCAGCCAAGGCGATGGCGCGTCCGCAACTCGGCAACCTGACGCCGGGCGGCTCGATCGCCACCACCGGCAATCTGACGATTACCACCGGCAACCCACTCCTGAAACCGTTCCGCGCCAATACCTTCGACACCAATTTCGAGTGGTATTACGCCAAGAATTCGCTGATCGGTGTGGGCTTCTTTTACAAGGACATCGGCACCTACATCCAAACCCTGTCGACCAGCATGCCGTACAACCAGACCGGTTTGCCACTGTCCTTGCTGCCGGCAAACTTCACCGGCACCGAGTTGTTCACGGTGTCTTCTCCGGTCAATACCAACGGCGGCAAGCTGACCGGCTACGAAATCAACTACCAGCAACCGTTCAGCTTCCTGCCCGGCCTGTGGCGGAATTTCGGCACGCTGCTGAACTACACCTACGTGAAATCGAAGATCAACTACCTGGTCTCGCCGACCAGCGCGTCCAGCATTACCGACGATCTCTTGAACCTCTCGCCCAAGGCCTGGAACGCCACGTTGTATTACGAAGACACCGCCTTCAGCGCGCGCGTCTCGATGGCCTATCGCTCCAGTTTCCTCACGCGGGTGCCGGGGCAAAACAACAACGACGTCGAAGGCAAGAACAGCGCCACCAACGTCGATGCGCAGATTTCCTATCGCTTCAACCCCAATCTGGAAATCGCCCTGCAAGGCGTCAACCTCACCAACCAGGTCAACGACCAGTTCATCAGCCGCGCCCGCAACAGCCCGGTGGTGTACAACTTCACCGGTCGCGAGTACCTGGCGAGCCTGCGTTACAAGTTCTGATTTCTCGCAACCATTTAGTACGCGGTACCCTCTCCACCACGCCCGGTGGAGAGGGCTGCGGTCTGCTGAACGTCCTCGCAACTCTTTACGGCACGCCGGATAAAAGATGGCACACGATAGCTCCCGCACCAACCAGCCACGCCGGAATTTCCTGCAAGCCCTGTCCGCCACCGGCTTAGCCCTCACCGGTGGCGGCAGCATCGCACTGGCAGCAGTGCCCGCCGATCCCTGGCGGCAGGCGCAGGCCATCATCGATGGCTTCTCCAAGCCACTCGCGTTCCGTGACCAGGATTTCCCAATCACGGCATTCGGTGCGGCTCCCTGCAAAACAACGCAGGTGAATGCCTGGGTGTCGTTCGTCGACAAGGCCACCATCGCCACGCCCGTAGCGGACGCCGTCGATTGCCGTCCCGCTATCACCAAGGCCATTGCCACCTGCAACCAGGCCGGTGGCGGCCGCGTGCTAGTGCCGGCCGGCAACTGGCTGTGCGCCGGCCCGATCGTGCTGCTCTCTCATGTGCACCTGCATCTCGCAGCGGGCGCGCAGATTTTTTTCAGCAACAATCCCGCCGACTATGCGAAATACGGTGACTACGATTGCGGCAAGAACGGCAAGCTCACCCTCTGCCGCTGGGAAGGCAACGACCTGCTCAATTTCTCGCCGCTGATCTACGCCTACGGCCAGAACAATATCGCGCTCACCGGCGAAGACTGGACCAGCATCCTCAACGGCCAGGCCGGCGTCGATTTCAACGACGGCAGCGGCGATTGCTGGTGGTCGTGGAAAGGCCGCAACAAACCCAGCGCCACCGGCGACGGCCCGGCCGGTTCCGGCGAATACGTGCCGCACCACCCGGCGCGCAACGAAGTCGCCGTGAATCCACTCAATGCCGAATCGCTGGCGGCGGTCGCGCCGAATTTAAGCGATGCCGAGCGCAAACTGATCCAGGGCGAGGGCGATCGCTGGCGGCGCGATTCGAATTACCTGCGCGCGCTGGGCGAGGCGCGGGTGCCGAAGGAGAAACGCGTTTTCGGCCTAGGCCATTACCTGCGCACGCACATGATCCAGTTCATCGGCTGCAAGGACGTGCTGTTGCGGGGCTACCAGGTCACCAACGCGCCGTTCTGGCAGCATAACCCCGTGAACTGCCGCAACGTGCACATCAAGAAAGTGTTCGCCAACAGCATGGGCCCGAACAGCGACGGTTTCGATCCCGAGTCCTGCGACGGCGTGCTGGTCGAGGACTGCCAGTTCGACACCGGCGACGACTGCATCGCCATCGATTCCGGCAAGGGCCCCGATATCCAGTACGGCCCGGCGCAGAACATCGTCATCCAGAACTGCACCATGCAAAGCGGCCACGGCGCCATTACCTTCGGCAGCATCATGTCCGGCGGCATCCAGAACGTGTACGTGCAAAACATCGTCTGCGAGAACAAGAACTGGCGCACCGACCCGCTCAATATCGCCATTCGCTTCAAGGCCAATATGAGTCGCGGCGGTTTTCTGCGCAATCTACACATCCGCAATGTTTCCATCCCCAACGGGGTGCGCACCACGCCCGCGTATTACACGCCGCTGCCGGGTTCGCCGATCGCGCCCAAATCGGTCGCTACTTCGGCGGGCGGCGTCATCACCATCGATTGCGATTACGATCCGGTCAACGATAACGTCCGCACCCGACCGCCGGTGGTGTCCGATATCCACATCTCGAACGTGACGGTCGGCCACGTCGACACCAAGGGCGGGCGACTCTCTTCCTTCCAGGCGATCGTCATCCAGGGTCCGGTGCCGGCCAGCTACAACGGAGCGGACAAGACGCCGAAAGTGCTGCCGGTCAGCAATATCACCATCACCGATTGCAATTTCGGCACACCCGCCAACGCAGCGCAGCCGATCTACGTCTATAACGTGCAGGGCTTGGCGCTCAACAACGTGACCATCGCCGGCACCGTCTACAATAAGGTGCTCTCGGCTGCCACCTGAGTTTCCGCCATGCTCTTGCGTTTATTCCGCTGTTGTACGTTTGTGGCAGCCTCGCTGGCCAGCGGTTCTGCTATTGCCGCAGATCCGGCGCTGCCCGTGCGTATTCTCCTGGTCGGCGATTCCACCATGGCGCCGCGCAACGGCTACGGCGATGCGCTGTGCCGGCGCTTTGCGGCCGGCGTCGAGTGTCTCAATCTCGCCAAGAACGGCCGCAGCTCCGGCAGCTACCGGGCCGAAGGTTCGTGGGGGCAGGTGATGGATCTGCTGCGCGAACACCAGAAGGACCGCACTACCTATCATGCAACCTACGTGCTGATCCAGTTCGGCCACAACGACCAACCGGGCAAGCCCGGCCGCTCCACCGACCTCGCTCGGGAGTTTCCGGCCAATCTGGCCCGCTATGCAGACGAGGTCGCAGGCCTCGGCGCGGTCCCGGTGCTGGTGACGCCGCTTACGCGCAGAAGTTTTCACGGCAGCGAATTGCAAAACGACCTGCAGGCCTGGGCCGACACCACCATCAGGGTCGCACGCGAAAAACATCTTGCCCTGCTCGACCTGCACACCGAAAGCTTCGCCGCCGTCGCCGCGATGGGTTCTGCAGAAGCCGATACCCTGGCGATGGAGCCGCCGCCGGCAATCCCGGCAGCGGGTAAGCCGGAGGATCGCGCCAAGACCGAATCGACGGCGCCACCCGTTTCAAAATTCGACCGCACCCACCTGGGCGAAAAGGGCGCCGCCTATTTTTCCGCCATGGTCGCGCGGCAACTCACGCGCGCGGTACCGGAGTTGGCGGACAGGCTCGCGCCGGACAAGGCCGGCAAATGATTCGCCGGCAGCTCTTTTGGTGTTGCGCCTTGGTCTGTGGTGCGGCGTCCGCCCAAGACACGCGACAAGTGGTTGAGCCGGTGGTGCCGCTGGTATGTGCCGTGCTCACCGCCCAGCATAGCGGAGCCGACTCCTCCCGCGAAGCCGACGATACCGAGCGCCTGCAGCACGCCATCACCGCGTGCGCGCCGGGCCATGCGCTGCGCCTCGCCGCCGCCAACGGCAATGTCGCCTTCACCGCCGGGCCGCTGGTATTGAAAAGCGGTGTCACGTTGCTGCTCGATGCCGGCGTCACCCTGTACGCCAGCACCAACCCGCGCCGCTACGATAACGAGCACGCGCGCTGCGGCACCATCGACGCGCGCGGCCACGGCTGCCGGCCGTTCCTGAGCGCCGGCGACACCGAAGGCAGCGGCATCATGGGCGAAGGCGTAATCGACGGGCAGGGCGGCCACGTCATGGACGGCCGGAGCGAATCGTGGTGGCAGCTCGCCCGCCGCGCGCAAAAAGAACAGGCGCGCCAGAACGTGCCGCGCCTCCTGGAAGTGAACCGCTCGCGTAATTTCACGCTGTACCGCATCACGCTGGCCAACTCGGCCAATTTTCATGTGACCCTCAACCAGGTCGACGGCTTCACCGCTTGGAATACGCGCATCGACGCGCCGCACGATGCGCGCAACACCGATGGCATCGATCCGGCCTCCTCGCGCAACATCACCATCGCGCACAGCTTCATCCGCACCGGCGACGACAACGTCGCCATCAAGGGCGGCAAACTCGGCCCCGCGGAAAACATTTCGGTGCTGCACAACCAGTTCTACAACGGCCACGGCATGTCGATCGGCAGCGAGACCGACGGCGGCGTGCGGCACGTGCTGGTCGAAGACCTCAGCATGGACGGCGCCACCTCG
>CAZCKI010000028.1:0-13948 GCA_964498815.1 uncultured Burkholderiales bacterium | reverse complement strand
GCGAAGCGTCGACAGCGTTCGCATGGGAGTACAGCGGTGAGGGACTGGCTCGTCACGTTACGTGATCGATTGCAGGTGCACGACGCTGTCGTACGGGTCACCGTTGCCGCGGTGCGCGGCTCGGCGCCGCGCGAGCCAGGTGCGTGCATGCTGGTGCACACCGGTGGTGCCGACGGCACCATCGGCGGCGGCCACCTGGAATGGATGGCGACCGGTATCGCGCGCGACATGCTGGTAATGCCCGATGCCAATCCGCGCCTCGATCGATTCCCGCTCGGCGCGGCGCTCGGCCAGTGCTGCGGCGGTATCGTCGAGCTGTGGTTCGAACGCTACACCGCAGCCGACGCGGCCTTCGTAGCCGACGCGTTGGCGGCGCGATCGAGCGCCGACTCGTGTGTGCTGGCCACCGCGATGACCCCCGGGACCGAGCCGCGCCATCGCCTGCTCTCTGCGAATTCGACCAGTCCGCCCGACGCATCGGCACAAGCCTGGCTGCAACGCGGCGGAGAAGAGGGCGACGTCTTGTACGAGCGTCTGGATTTGCGCCGACCGGCGCTGTGGCTGTTCGGCGCCGGTCACGTCGGTGCTGCAATGGCCGCGGTGTTTGCGGAATTGCCGGTGGATCTCACCTGGATCGACAGTCGCGAGGCGATGTTGGTCGCAGATCATCTTCCGCATGTACAAACGATCGCCTCCGATTCACCTGCCGATGCCGTGAACGATGCGCCGGCCGGCGCCATGTTCCTGGTGCTGACCCACAGCCACGATCTCGATTTCGACATTTGCCGCGCGATTCTTGCGCGCGGCGATTTTGCCTGGGCCGGCCTGATCGGCTCGGCAACCAAGGCGGCGCGATTTCGTCAGCGGCTGCGTCAGCGCGGTTGCAGCGCGGCCGATATCGACAGGATCACCTGCCCGATCGGCATAGCTGGCATCGCCAGTAAACTGCCGCAAGCGATCGCCGTCTCGGTCGCCGCACAGGTTTTGCAAGTGATGGAAAATTCTGCGGCCGCCACCACGACGCGAATCGCGACAACCCAATCCTGACGAAACCATGGAAGCGTACTTACTCGACTGGCTGAACCTGTTGGGCCGCTGGGTGCACCTCATCACCGGCATCGCCTGGATCGGCGCCTCGTTCTACTTTGTCTGGCTGGACAATCACCTGTTGCCGCCGACCGACCCGGCCTTGCTGGCCAAAGGGGTAGGCGGCGAACTGTGGGCGGTGCACGGCGGCGGCTTTTACAACGCGCAGAAATATCGCCTGGCGCCGCCGGCCCTGCCGGCGCACCTGCACTGGTTCAAGTGGGAGGCGTACAGCACCCTGATATCGGGCTTTTTCCTGTTGTGCCTGATCTACTACGTCGGCGCTGACGTCTATCTCATCGACAAGAGCGTTGCCGACATCGGTCGCGGCACTGCCATCGGCATCGGCCTCGGCACCTTGGCGGGCGGCTGGATCGTTTACGACCGCCTGTGCGAGTCGCCGCTGATCCGCCATGAAGGCGCCTTTGCCGCCGTGCTGACGCTATTGCTGTCGGCCGCCGCCTACGGTCTTTGCCAGGTGTTCAGCGCGCGCGGCGCATTCATCCACTTCGGCGCCATGCTCGGCACCATCATGGTGGCCAATGTGTTTTTCGTCATCATTCCCGGTCAGCGACAAATGGTCGCCGCCGCCGCCGAGGGCCGCGTGCCCGATGCGCGCCACGGCCTGCGCGGCAAGCAGCGCTCGGTCCACAACACCTATTTCACGCTGCCGGTGCTGTTCACCATGATCAGCAGCCACTACGCGATGCTCTACGCCGGCCGCTGGAACTGGCTCACCTTGATGGCCCTGTCGCTGTCCGGTGCGCTGATCCGCGTCTATTTCGTCGCCCGCCACAAGGGCCGTGCATCGCCGGTTTCGCTGATTGCAGGGGTCGCTATCCTCGCCGCCGCCGTGCTGGCCATGGCGCCGGCAGAACGGGCTGCCGCGCCCGGCAAAAGCGACTTTTCACGCGTGCAGGGTATCGTCGCCCAGCGTTGTGTGAGTTGCCATGCGGCTACACCCACCCAACCCGGCTTTGCGGTGGCGCCCAAGGGCATCATGCTCGATACGCCGGAACGCATCCTCGCCACCGCCGTGCAAATCCGCCTGCAAGTCGCTGCTCGCGTCATGCCGATCGGTAACCTCACCGGCATGACCGAGGAGGAACGCGGTGTGATCGCCGGCTGGTCGGTCGCTGAACCGGGTCGGTAGTCCGGCGAGAGGCCAAAACCGGCTACATACAGCACATTCGGTTACAGTTTCCCGCCGGGAACTTGCCTAGAATAAGTCGGCTTTTTCGCCTTTCCCGGTGCCAATTCCGCAGTTCGTCGCATTCGGCTCTGGTTTTCGCCAGGCCCAAAAGAGAATAGTGTCGCCCCATTCCGAGCGGAATGGACAGCTCACTGCCATCGCATTTCCCACAAGGAGAGGGTCCCATGTTGCGTTCCAGCCAAACCAGACTAAAAACCATCACTGCCGCCGTCCTGATGACGCTGGCATCCACCAGTTTTGCGCAAGCCCCGACGCCCCCCAACGGCGCACCCGCGGCTGGCCCTGGCCCAGGCCCGGCTGCCGCTGCTGCTGCCGCCGCCAAGCCGTACAAGGACGTCATCAAGGAAGCAACCGAGACCGCCGGATTCTTTACCACCTATCAAAGGGACGAGAAAGTCTGGATCGCGATCAAGCCGGACCAGTTCGACAAGCCTTTCTATTTCACCTACAACATCCCGCAAAGCATCGGCGAGCGTGGCCTGTACGGCAGCCAGATGGGCGGCTACGAAATGGTGGTGCTGAAAAAGATCGGCACGCAGATCCAGCTGATCGCGAAGAACACGCAGTTTTTTGCCCAGCCCGGCACACCGCAGGCGCAATTCGTTTCGGAAGGGTTTTCCGACAGCCTCGTGGCCAGCGCCGCCGCCGTGTCCGCCCCGCACCCGGAAACCAAGGCGGTGCTGGTGGAACTGAATGCACTGCTGTTCGGCGATATCCCCGGCTACAGCACCAACCTGGAAGCGGCCTTCCGCATGCCGTTCGCGCTGGACGCGCGCAACACCAGCTTTAGCGCCGTGCACAATAGCGACGCGCTGACCGGCGTGCAGGTCAAGGCGCACTTCGCGGTGCCGAAGATTTCGCCGCCGCCGCTGGTGCCCTCGCCGGTGCCGACCCCGCCCCCGCCGCGCACCACACCCGATCCGCGCAGCCTGTTCGTGAGCTTCTATTACAGCTTCTCGGCGCTGCCGGCCGAAGCGATGGCGCCGCGCCTGGCTGACGACCGCGTCGGTCACTTCGTCACCACCCGTATCGACTACACCGAGGACCTGACACCCAAGGATCGCAATCACTACGTGAACCGCTGGCGCCTGGAAAAGAAGGACCCCTCGGCGGCAGTGTCGGAGCCGAAGGAGCCGATCACCTACTGGCTGGACAAGAACATCCCGGTCAAGTATCGCAAATCGGTCGAAGCCGGCATCCTGGAATGGAACAAGGCCTACGAGAAGATCGGCTTCAAGAATGCGGTCGTGGTCAAGCAGCAGACCGACAAGGACAACTTCGACACCATGGATTCGCGCCACGCCTCGATCCGCTGGTTCGTCGGCGCCGACGTAGGCTTCGCCATCGGGCCTT
This sequence comes from uncultured Burkholderiales bacterium, assembly GCA_964498815.1. Lineage (GTDB taxonomy): Bacteria > Pseudomonadota > Gammaproteobacteria > Burkholderiales > Usitatibacteraceae > UKL13-2. The sequence continues at coordinate 10,296 of CAZCKI010000028.1, read as the reverse complement.
CGCACAAGGACCCGCGCACCGGTGAAATCCTCGACGCCGACATCGGCATGTCGGACGTGTTCGCCCGTGGCGCGCGCCGCCAGGTTTCGGAAGATTTCATGCCGACCGGCGCGTCGTCGTCGGTCAATCCGCTGACCAAGGACATGCTGGCCTGCAACTACCTGCAGGAATCCGCGCTGGAAGCCACCTTCGCCATGGACCTGCTGGAAGCGCGCGGCATGGACATGGACAGCCCCGAGGCCGACAAGGTCGCGCAGGATTACGTCAAGGACGTGATCATGCACGAGGTCGGTCACACGCTGGGGCTGCGCCACAATTTCCGCGCCTCGACCATCTATTCGCTGAAGCAGTTGCAGGATGCGAGTTTCACCGCCAAGAACGGCATGACCGGCTCGGTGATGGACTACAACCCCTTCAACATCGCCAGCAAGGGTGAAAAGCAGGCCGAATACCTGATGTCCACGCTGGGTCCGTACGACTACTGGGCGATCGAATACGCCTACAAGCCGATCGCCCCGGCGCAGGAAGCGGCGGAGCTGGCGCGCATCGCATCGCGTTCCACCGAACCGCTACTCGCCTTCGCTACCGACGAGGAAGCGATATCGCAATTCGGCGGCTCCGACCCGGAAGTGAATCAATTCGACCTCGGCGCCGACCCGCTCGAGTACTACAAGAAGCGCATTGCCCTCTCGCGCGAATTGTGGGATCGCCTGCAGACCTTGAAGCTGAAGGACGGCGAGGGCTACGACCGCCTGACCCGCAGCTTCGTCGCCGGCTTCGGCGCGATTGCCCGCGTGGCCCCGCTGGCCGCCAAGTACGTGGGCGGCGTCAAGATGGTGCGCGACCACGCCGGCACCAGCCGCGCCGTGTTCGAGCCCACTTCGGCTGCCCGCCAGCGCGAAGCTCTGAAGCTGATCACCGAAAGCCTCCTGAGAGTGGACAGCTTCAAGTTCAAGCCGGAGTTTGTATCGCGCATCGGTGTCGATTTCCTCGGCCGCAGGCTCGATTTCAGCGGTGCGGCCCCGGGCGTCGATCCGGCCATTTCGGCCCGCGTGTTGGCGGTGCAGCGCGCCGTGCTGGACGTGGTGATGGCCGACAATGTGGCGGTGCGCCTGATCGAATCGCAGGAAAAGGTCGCCGATCCGGGCAAGCTCTTGAAGCTCTCCGAGTTGTACGACACCTTGCAGGGTGCGATCTGGAGCGAGCTCACTGCCGGCGGCGACATTTCCGCGCTGCGCCGCAACCTGCAGCGCGAGCACGTGAAACGCATCGCCACCACACTGCTGCGCCCGGCCGGCACCACACCGGCGGACGCCCGCAGCCTGCAGCGCGAGAACGCGGTGCAGTTGCAAAACGCAATCCGCTCGGCGATGGCCAAGCCCATGAGCAAGGAGGCGAAAGCCCACCTGGGCGAGAGCCTCAACCTGCTTTCCGAGGCCCTGAAAGCGCCGCTCGCTCGCGCCGGCGTATAAAAGCCGGTACCCGCGGGACCGAAAAGGGCTGCTCAGGCAGCCCTTTTCATTGCAATTTTGAGCTATAATTCAGTCACTTGGTAAACGCATCTGGAGAACCGTCATGGCTGGAGAACGTAAACGCACCCGTCGTAACACGCTGGAACGCCGCTGTTTGGGCAAGGACTACAAGCGCCTGTTCACGGGCTCGTCCAAATCGATTTTCAAGATGCTGGAAAAGATCAAGAAGATCTGATCTTCCCGCACGCAAATGGGGCCGCAGTCGCGGCCCTTTTTGTTTTCGGGTGCACGTGAATTCGCAGCACCCGCCGTCACTATAGGTGCCGAAATGTCCCGAGTCGTGTCGCCGCGCAATATCGCCGCTTCCCTGAACGAGTTCTGGTCACCGCGCGTGATCGCGGAACTGGAAGACTCCTATGTGAAAGTCGCCAAAGTCTCGGGTTCCCTCACCTGGCACAGCCACGACGAGGAAGACGAACTTTTCCTGATACTGAAGGGAAAGCTTCGTATTGAAATGGAAGCGGGTGCGGTCGAACTGAACGAGGGCGATGTGTACGTCGTTCCCAAGGGCGTGCGCCACAATCCCGTGGCCGAGGAGGAGTGCCACCTCCTGCTGATCGAACGCAAGAGCACCCTGCATACCGGAGCGGAAACCACAGCCAAGACGCGCACGCTGGCGGATCAGTTGCGTCCCGTCTAGGGCGCCGCACGCCCTATGTTGTCGCCGATGTTGTCCCGATTGGCCAAGCTGCCGCCGCTGGTTCACGCCCTCTGCGCCGTGCTCTTGTGGAGCACGGTCGCCACCCTGAGCGTGACTTTGCGCGAGGTGCCACCATTTCTGCTGGTGGGTAGCGCCCTGCTGATCGGCTCGCTGGTGAGCGTGCACCGCATTCGCGAATGGCGGGCGCCGTGGCGGCTGCTGGCGCTGGGCGTGTACGGCCTGTTCGCCTATCACTTCGCGCTGTTCGTGGCACTGCGTCGGGCGCCGGCCATCGAGGCCAACCTGATCAACTATCTGTGGCCGCTGCTGATCGTGGTGCTGACGCCCTTGTTCGTGCGCGGCAGGCACCTGGGCCTGCGCCACGTGCTCGCAGCGCTGTCGGGATTCGGCGGCGCAGCCCTGCTCGCCACCGGCGGAAAATTTTCCTTCGCATGGCAATACGCTGCCGGCTACGCGCTGGCGCTGGCCGCGGCGCTGATCTGGTCGACCTATTCCTTGATGACCAGCCGGCTGGGCTCGGTATCGAGCGTGCTGGTCGGCATGTGCTGCGCCGTATCGGGGGTACTCGCCCTGCTATGCCACGCCGCCTTCGAGCCTGCCTACACCTTCGTGGCGGGCGACTGGCCGGCGCTGATCGTCATGGGTCTCGGTCCGATGGGGCTCGCCTTTTTTGCCTGGGATGCGGCGCTCAAGCGGGGCGATCCGCGCACCATCGGCCTGCTCTCGTACCTGACGCCCCTGTTGTCGACCTCGCTGCTGGCGGCGAGCGGTTACGGCACCCTCAGCAGCCTCGCGTTGGTCGCGATGCTGCTGATCGTCGGCGGGGCGCTGCTCGGCACCTGGCCAGGCAGGTCCAGGTAGCTACCAAATCGCAATGCGGCTATCCGCCGGCGCCAGCATCTTGTCGTCCGCCTTGCATTGAAAGGCGCGTTGAAAGTCGCCTGAACTGGCCAGCGGCGCCAGTACGCGAAACCGCACGGGCGCATGAACGCTGACCAGCACGCGACGGCGCATTTCCTCGTCGCGGATGGTCTCCCGCCATGCTTGCGCAAAGCTCAGGAAGTAGCGTTGGTCGGCACTGAATCCATCGATCGCTTTTGCACTGTTGCCTTGTTGCGCTTTTTGCAGGGCCAGATAAGCAATGCGAATGCCGCCGAAATCGGCGATATTTTCTCCGAGTGTGGCGCGGCCGTTGACGTGCAGGCCGGCTACCGGCTCAAAGCTGTCGTACAGCTTGACGATGGCATCGGCGCGCGCCAGGTAGCTGGTCGCATCGGCCTCGGTCCACCAGTCGCGGCGATTGCCCTTGCTGTCGAACTTGCGTCCACGATCGTCGAAGCCGTGGCTGAGTTCGTGGCCGATGATCATGCCGATGCCGCCGTAGTTGGAGGCGTCGTCGGCGTGCTCGTCGAAAAACGGCGGTTGCAGGATGCCGGCCGGCAGCACGATCTCGTTGAGGTTGGGGTTGTATTGGGCATTGGGGGTCGGCGGCGACAAACTCCACAGGCTGCGGTCGACCGGCTTGCCCAGGCGATCGATCTGGCGGCGAAATTCCGCGCGTTGTGCATTGAGGATATTGCCGACGTAGTCGTTCGGCTTGATCGAGACGGCGCTCGAATCCTGCCAGGTATCGGGATAGCCGATCTTGACGCTGGTGGCGTCGAGCTTGGCGAGCGCCTCCTTGCGGGTGGCGGCACTCATCCACCCGACCGCCTGAATGCGATCGCGCAGCGCCAGACGAATGTTGGCGACCAGATCCTGCGCTTTCTTGCGGGCGGCAGGGCTCAAGGCCTTGGCCACGAACAATTGGCCGAGGTCGTCACCCATCAAACGGTCGATGGTGGTGGCGACGCGCTTTTCGCGCGCTTCCATTTGTTCGGTGCCGGTCAGTATTTTTCCGTAGAACGCGAAATTCTCGCGTTCGATATCGCCACCAAGGTAGGGAGCTACCGCACGCAGCGTCTGCCAGGAGGTGTAGTCGCGCCACACATTGGTCGGCGTATCCTTCAACAACCTGGAAAAAGCGCGGAAATAATCGGGCTGGCCGACATTGATTTCGCCGGGAGCGGCGATTTCGACGGTGGCGAAATACTCGTTCCAATCGAAGTTGGGCGCCAGCGTCTTCAGGTCGTTGATGCGCATCAGATGGTAGGTCTGGTCCGGGTCGCGCGCATCGGCGCGCGGCATCTGCGCTTCGGCCAGCGCCGTCTCCAGTTCGAGGATGGCCAACGCGCCCTTTAGCGCAAACGATTTGTCGACACCCAGCAATTCCGAAATGCGCGCGATGTGGGCTACATACGCCTCGCGAATCTTCACCGACTTCTCATCTTTGGCGAGGTAGTACTCGCGGTCCGGCAATCCCAGGCCGCCCTGGAAAAACTGCGGGATATAGCGCGAGGCATTGCGCGGGTCCTGTTCGACGGCAAAGTTGAATCCCGGCCTGGCGCCCTGGGCGTGCAGCAGCGCGAATGCCCCCGCCACGCTCTTGGCATAGGTGGAGCTGGTCGTCACCAGCAGCGCCGCCTGCAGTCCCTCCTTGGCGTCGCCGTATTGCGCGGCCATGCCGCTCGCATAAAAATCGCCGAGCTTGCGTAGCGGCGTGCCGGCGGCGGCGTTGGCCTTGGCCGCCTCCTGCAGGATGGCCACCAGCAAATCGCGATTGCGCTCTTCGACTTCGTCGAAGGCCCCCCAGCGGGCGCGATCCGCCGGCACCGGGTGGGTATCGGCCCAGTGGCCGGTGGCGAATCGGTAAAAATCGGTGCAGGGCGCAACCGACCGGTCGAGGTTGCCGAGGTCCACACCGGCGGCGAACACGGTGGCGGCGGGAGTGGTCAGGAAGGCAAGGAACAGGGCTTGGCACAATTTGCTACGGGCAGCGCGGAAACTCATGGTCGATTCGCAAGTTGACAGGGCGTCCGCACACTACCACTCCACCGCAAGGGCCTGCAATGGCAACCGACGAAAATGCAAAATGCTGATTTGGACACCATTCCGCCCCGCGAAACGCCATGATTCCCGGCATTCCTGCCATTTGTCGCGGGAATAGGTATTGACTCCTCTAACGGACAGTTATACGATCATTTCAAACGAGCGTTTGATATTTCCTATATAGGGTGGCCATGTCCGTTCCCGCCGTGCACAGAGTATTGCGTCCCGATGAACCCGCCGTGCCGGAGAAATCGGCCGACGGCACCAAGGCGCGCATCCTCGATGCCGCCGAAGAACTCTTTATGGAACATGGCTTTGAAGCCACTTCGCTGAGGCTGATTACGACCGCGGCCGGCGTCAACCTGGCTGCGGCCAACTACCACTTCGGCTCCAAGGAAGAGCTATTCCAGGCGGTACTCACGCGCAGGCTGGACCCGATGAATCGCGAACGGCTGCGCTTGCTGGCGGCCTACGAGGCGGCGGGCAAGGACAGCAAGACCCCGCTCACCTGCGAAAAAATCATCTCCGCCATGTTCATTCCCGCCTTGCGGCTGGCGCGCGACCACGAGCAGGGCGGCAAAAACTTCCTGCGTCTGCTGGGTCGCGCCTATGCCGACCCGGCGCCGTTTATCCGCGAATTCCTGTCCTCCCAATACGCGGAAATGATCGCGCGATTCCGCCACGCCTTCGCGCTCGCCCTGCCGCACGTGCCGCGCGAGGAATTGTCCTGGCGGCTGCATTTCACCATGGGCGCGCTGTCGTACACACTGGCCGGCACCGACGCGCTGAAAATGATTGCCCAGTTCCAGCCCGGTCAGGCCGACAACGACGAGCTGGTATTGCGCAGGCTGGCGCCGTTCCTGGCGGCGGGCCTGCGTTCCCCGGTGGCGGGAGCCGCCGATGAGCATCGCTGGTTTGCCGATGTGTAGCCGCATTTTTCGTTAAGGAGACGTCATCATGTTGACGAGTCTGTTGATACTGGTCGCCGTACTGGGTGTGGTGTGGGCGCTCGCCTACCACGCTGCCGACGCGGCGTTATGGTCGGTGGCGCTGGTGATCGGCATGATCGGCCTCACCATCGGCGCGGGCCTGCCGGGTACCTTGCTCACCTTGCTGTGGCTCGCGGTGATCGCCTTTGCCGTGATCGGCAATATCAAGTCGCTGCGCCAGTCGCTGCTGACGGCGGCGATCTTCAAGATCTACAAGAAACTGCTGCCGCAGATGTCGCAGACCGAGCAGGAAGCGCTCGATGCCGGCACCGTGTGGTGGGACGGCGATCTGTTCAGCGGCAAGCCCGACTGGAACAAGCTGCTCGACTATCCCAAGGCCAAGCTGACTGCCGAAGAACGCGCCTTCATCGACGGCCCCACCGAGCAGCTTTGCAGCATGGTGAGCGAGTGGGAAGTCTCGCACCAGCTCTACGACCTGCCGCCCAACGTCTGGCAGTTCATCAAGGACCAGGGCTTCCTCGGCATGATCATCCCCAAGGAATACGGCGGCCTCGGTTTCTCGGCCTACGCGCATTCGCAGGTGGTGATGAAAATCTCCACGCGCTCGGGAACCGCCGCGGTATCGGTAATGGTGCCCAACTCGCTGGGTCCGGGCGAATTGCTGATGCACTACGGCACGCCGGAACAGAAGAACCACTATCTGCCGCGCCTTGCCAAGGGTCTCGAAATTCCCTGCTTCGCACTGACCGCGCCCGACGCCGGTTCGGATGCCGCATCGATGCCCGACACCGGCATCGTCTGCAAGGAAATGTGGGAAGGCCGGGAAACGCTGGGCCTGCGCGTGACCTGGCAAAAACGCTACATCACCTTGGGCCCGGTTGCCACGATTCTCGGCCTCGCCTTCAAGTGTTACGACCCGGACAAAATGTTGAGCGATCAGGTCGACCGCGGCATCACCTGCGCGCTGATTCCCACCAGCCACAAGGGGGTGGTCATCGGCCGCCGCCACTTCCCGCTCAACGCCACCTTCATGAACGGCCCGAATTCCGGCAAGGATGTCTTCATTCCGATGGACTGGGTGATCGGCGGGCAGCCGATGATAGGCCAGGGCTGGCGCATGCTGATGGAGTGCCTCGCCGCCGGCCGCTCGATTTCCCTGCCCGCGCAGTCGATTGCCGCCGGCAAATTCGCCTCGATGGCGACCGGCGCCTACGCGCGCGTGCGCAACCAGTTCAAGACGCCGATCGGCCGCTTTGAGGGCATCGAGGAACCGTTGGCGCGCATCGGCGGGCACACCTACCTGATGGACGCCTGCCGCACCGTCACTGCCGCGGCGCTGGACATGGGCGAGAAACCCTCGGTGCTTTCGGCCATTTCCAAGTACCACATGACCGAACGCATGCGCCTGGTCATCAACGACGCGATGGACGTGCACGGTGGCAAGGGCATCTGCCTGGGCCCCAACAATTACCTGGGCCGCGCCTATCAATCGGTGCCGATCGCCATCACCGTGGAAGGCGCCAACATCCTCACGCGTTCCTTGATCATCTTCGGCCAGGGGGCGATCCGTTGCCACCCGTGGGTGCTGAAGGAGATGAAAGCGGCGCGCGAGAACGGACTGGCGGCATTCGATTTCGCGTTTTGGAGCCACATCGGGTTCACCATTTCCAACGCGGCCCGCGCCACCTGGACCGGCGTCACCGGTGCGCGCATGCTGGCCGCACCGGCCTGCGAGGAAACCAAGCGCTATTACCAGTTGATGACGCGCTTCTCGACCGCCTTTGCCCTGCTCGCGGACGTGAGCATGTTCGTCATCGGCGGGTCGCTAAAGCGCAAGGAAAAACTGTCCGCGCGCCTGGGCGACGTGCTGTCGCATCTCTACCTGATGTCGTGCGCGCTGAAATTCTACGAGGACAACGGCCGCCAGCGCGACGAGCTGCCGTTCCTGCGCTGGGCACTGTACGACTCGGCTTTCAAGCTGCAGGTGGCGATGGACGGCATCATCGCCAATTTCCCGAGCCGCTTCGTCGCCCTCTTCCTGCGCGTGATCGTGTTCCCGCGCGGGCTTACCCTGATCCAGCCCAGCGACCAGATGGGCCATGAAGTTGCGGATCTGCTGATCCAGCCTTCGGCCGCGCGCAACCGCCTGATCGCCGGCATCTATTTGCCGAAGGACGAGAACGACCTGATCGGCAAGCTGGAAGCGGCCATGCACGCCGTGATCGCGGCCGAGCCGATCGAAGCCAAGGTGCGCGCCGCCAAAAAAGCGGGGCGCCTCAGTGCGCGTGGACCGGAAGCCGAATTCGAAGAGGCAACGAAACTTGCCGTCATCAGCGAAACCGAGCATGCGCTGTGGAAACGCGCGCGCGCCTTGCAACACGACATCATCATGGTCGACGATTTCGACAAACATTTCGGCAAGCAGGCCGTGACGGAAAAGGCACCGGAAAGCAAGTGGCACGCGGAGGCGGCAGAGTGAAAAAAGTCTATGTGATCGACGGCGCACGCACGCCGTTTCTCAAGGCCAAGGGGAAACCGGGCCCATTCAGCGGCGGCGACCTCGCCGTCGGCTGCGGCCGGCCGCTGCTGGCGCGGCAGCGCTTCGCGCCGACCGATTTCGACGAAGTCATCGTCGGTGCCGCCATGCCTTCGGCGGACGAAGCCAACATCGGCCGCGTGGTCGCGCTGCGCCTCGGCTGCGGCGACAAGGTGCCGGCGTGGACCGTGATGAGGAACTGCGCCTCGGGCATGCAGGCGCTCGATTCGGCGTGCATGAATATTCTCGCCGGCAAATCCAAGCTGGTGCTGGCCGGCGGCACCGATGCGATGAGCCAGGCGCCCCTGTTGTTCGGGCCCGCCATGGTCAATTGGCTGGCCGATTGGTACGCCGCCAAGTCGTTCGGCCAGCGCGCCGCTACCGCCGTCAAATTCCGCCTCGCCTATCTCGCGCCGGTGATCGCGATTCTGAAGGGTCTCACCGACCCGATCGTGAAACTGTCGATGGGGCAGACCGCCGAAATCGTCGCCAAGCGTTTCGGCATCACGCGGCAGATGATGGACGAATTCGCCGCCGAATCGCATCGGCGCGTGTTGGCTGGAAAAGAAGCCAGCCGCTTCGGCGAGATCGAAGCGTTGATCGACGCCAAGGGCAATGTATATGGCGAAGACGACGGTGTACGCACCGACTCCACGCCGGAACGCCTTGCCAAGTTGCGGCCGGTGTTCGACAAGACCTACGGCAGCGTGACGGCGGGAAATTCCTCGCAGGTGACCGACGGTGCGGCCATGTTGATTCTGGCGTCGGAAGCCATGGTGGACAAGCTTGGCGTGCAGCCGCTCGGCGCCATCGTCGATTCGCAGTGGTCCGCGCTCGACCCCGCCGAAATGGGGCTGGGTCCGGTGCACGCCATCACGCCGATGCTGACCCGTAACGGCCTCGGCCTCAATGACCTCGATGCACTGGAAATCAACGAAGCCTTCGCCGCACAGGCCTTGGGCTGCCTAGCGGCCTGGGAATCGGAAGCGTACTGCAAGGAAAAACTGGGCCTCGCCGGCGCCTTCGGCAAGATCGACCGCAGCAAGTTCAACGTCGACGGCGGCGCCATCGCCATTGGCCACCCGATCGGCGCCTCGGGCGCCCGCGTGGTGTTGCACGCCCTGAAGACCCTGCAACGGACCGGTGGAAAACGCGCGGCGGCAAGCCTGTGTATCGGCGGCGGGCAGGGCGGCGCGATGTTGCTGGAGAGTGCATAGCCGCTCTGCTTTGTTGGTCCGATTTCCCAAAACAAATCGAACACCGCTTTCCCGGAGTACTTCATGCAGAACTGGAAACACTGGCGTCTGGATATCGACGCGGACCAACTCGCTTGGCTGACGTTCGATCGCGCCAACGAATCGACCAACACGTTTTCGACCGAGGTGTTGAACGAGTTGTCGGGCATCGCCACTCACCTCGCCGCCAACCCGCCGCACGGCCTCGCCATCCAGTCGGCCAAGGACAACGGCTTCGCGGCCGGCGCGGATATCGATGAATTCACCAGCTTCCAGAGCGCCGAGCAGGCGTTCACCTTTACGACGCTGGGCAACGACGTATTCGACAAGATCGCCGCGCTGCCGTTTCCGACCGTCGCGCTGATCCACGGTTTTTGCATGGGTGGCGGCACCGAATTGTCGCTGGCCTGCCGCTACCGCATCGCCGACGACGGCGCCAAGACCAAGTTGGCGC
>CAZCKI010000027.1:0-14063 GCA_964498815.1 uncultured Burkholderiales bacterium | reverse complement strand
GATGACCGAGATCTCCTTGCCGCGAATCGAGCGCATGGCGGCCTCCGCCTCCTTCAGCAAGTCGCGCCCTTCGAACCGGATTTCGCTTTCCGGCGAGAGCACGGCAGATTCGCGCGGCAGCAGGCGCACGATCGCCATCGCCGACACCGATTTGCCGCTGCCCGACTCGCCGACCAGTGCGACCGTGGAGTTTTTCGGCACGGCGAAGGAAATGCCCTTGACAGCCTCAAACATTTCTCCGCCATCGAGGCGGAACTTCACGCTCAGGTTGTTGATTTCGAGGAGATTATCCATGGCTCAGTGGTTTCTTTCGAATTTTGCACGCGCCGGGTGAAGTATCGACTGCATCATTTGATCTTCGGGTCCAGCGCATCGCGCAGCGAATCGGTCAGCATCGAAAACGCCGTCACCAGGATCGCCATCGAGACGCCGGCCGCCGCTAGCTGCCACCACTTGCCGATCACCAGCTCCGACTGCGCTTCGGCGAGCATGGTGCCCCACGAGACCGAATCGACCGGCACGCCGAGGCCCAAGAAGGAAAGGATCACCTCGGCCTTGATGAATTGCACGACGTGCTGGGAAAGTTGCACCAGGCAGACGTGGCTCACATTGGGCAGGATGTGCACGAACATGCGCCGCGTATGCGAGGCGCCGATGGCCTGCGCCGCTTTTACGTATTCGCGCGCACCGTGCTTGATGTACTCCGCGCGGATCAGCCGGTAAATACCGGTCCAACCGGTGAAGGCGAGAATGACGATGATGGTATCGACGCCGCGCCGGTTGATGACCGCGGCGAAGGCCAGAATCAGCAGGATGTACGGGATGGAGGTAAAAACGTTGTAGAACCATTCCAGGAAATCGCCCACCCAGCCGCCGAGATAGCCGGACAGGGCGCCGAGGACGGTACCGATCAGGATCGCCATGAAAGCCGCCACCAGGCCGACGAAAATCGATGTCTCCGCTCCCTTCACCGTTTTTTGCAGTACATCCCTGCCCCATTTGTCGCCACCCAAGGGCAGCGTTTCGCTGCGCGGCGTTTCGGCGATTTTGATCTTGGCGGTGCGCTCCTCCCACTCTTTGTAACGCGGCGCCAGCGGGTCGATGTCGGACAGGTCCACGATAGGCGCATTGGCCGCCGCCGATTCGCCCCTCGATTTGGCCGCTTCCAGGTTTTCGGCGTCGGCCATGAACACCGGGTTGGCGTACGAGACACCAACTTCCTTGGACCAGTTGCGGGCGATGAGGCCGGTGTAGGAACCGATCATCATCAGGATGAACAGCGCCACCACCACCAGCGACACCATGCCGACCCGATCGCGCCGCAGGCGCCGCCAGGCGAGCCTCCAGAGCCCGGGGGATGGCTGGTGCAGCGGTGCGGCAGTCGTCTGGGTGAGCGCTGCGTTCATGGGCTTCCTTGGGCCTCTTACTTGAAGCTGACCCGTGGATCGACCGCCTTGTACAGGACGTCGACACCAAGGTTGATCAGCATCGTCAGCATGGCAAGATAAATGGTCGCCGCCTTGATCACCGGGAAATCCGAGCGGTTGACCGCCACCAGGATTTCACGGCCGAGGCCGGGAATCGAAAAAAACGTTTCCAGCAGGAAGGAGCCGACGAAAATACCCGGAAGGGCAATGCCGATATTGGTCAGGATCGGGATCATGGCATTGCGCAGCACGTGCTTCAGCATCACCTTGGTTTCGCTCAAGCCCTTGGCGCGGGCGGTGCGCACGTAGTCGTGATTGATTTCATCGAGGATGAAGCTGCGGTATAGCCGCAGGGAAGGCGCGAGACTGACGAATACCGCCAGCATGATCGGCAACGGCGCATAGGTCACCAGATTCTTCCAGAAACTGTCGGTCCAGCCCTGCACCGGGAACCACCCCAGTTTGAATCCGAATACATACTGCGCGACGATGATGTAGACGAGAAAGGAAATCGACATGGCGACCGTGCACAGCATCATGATCATGCGGTCGGTCAAGGTTCCGCGCACGTAGGCCACGCCAATCGCCAGCAGCACGCCCAGCACTGTTTCCAGCAACAGTACCGGCAACATGATGGTCAGGGTCGGGCCGATGCGGGTGATCAGGATGCGCGGCACTTCCTCGTTGGTGGCCCAGGATCGCACTGCCTCGCAACCGTGCGGTTGCGCAGTGGCTGCCGCTTTCGGGGCGGGCGGCGGCTCCCGGAAGCTTCGATAGGTACAGGTAAAGCCGGTGGCGATTTCAAAGGCAAAGTAGCCGAGTTGCACGGGGTACGGCTGGTCGACGCCGAGCTGTTTGCGGATATTTTCGATCTGCTCTTTGTTGGTGATCTTGCCGGCGAGCACCAGCGCCGGATCGCCGCCGACGGCATTGAATAGAAAAAAAATCAGCAACATGACGCCAGCCAGGGTCGGGATCATTTGCCATATGCGTCGTACTACATAGGCGCCCATCGGCGTCTCTCCTTGCGGGTCCGGCTATGGCGAGACGGCCGCGCGCGCGGCGATCCTGCACACTACATTCGGGGAATTCGTCATTTTTTGAGTATGCCCTGTTCCGCGCTCTTCTCTGCCATAGACGCTATTCGATTTCTGAACATTGCCGCCAACGGCCTTTGAGGTGAGATTCTCGCATGCGGATGGCGATCACCACACCACGAGTGTCCGCGGCGGGAGTTTGCCCACTTTCCCAGCTTGCGGCAAATTGACATGGGCTGCCATCAATGCGTATCCCGATATTGCCGCTGACGGTCCAGGTCGATATCGACCGTTTTCCACCAATTCTGCGAATTGATCTGCGGTCGCCGGAAGCCGATCAGGTAGGGATACCAGAGGTCGGTATTGACGCGATGGGCATTGACCTTCCATGGCGCGTACGCCACCACCAGTCTCGCCATGTCCTGATACAGCCGGGTACGTTCGGGGCTATCCGGCAGTAGCTCGGCCCGCTCGTACAGGCGGTCGAATTCCGGCAGGCGAAAATTGGCAATATTGCCTTTCAGTCCCGCATTGGGGCCGTACAAAAAGGTGAGCGCCGTCAGCGCGTCCGGCGCCGAGGCGGTATAGCTCAGCTGCCACATCATCAGCTTGCCGGTGTACGCTTCCTTCAACAGATCGGGCCAGCGGCCCTTGCGCACCTGGAAACGCAGGCCGATGTCGCTCATGCTGCGAGCCCAGAGCTCATCGATTTGCTGGTCGCGGGCGATCGGCGTGGAATGAAACTGGATCACCAGCGGCTTGCCGTCCGGCGTTTCGCGGAAGCCGTCTCCGTCGCGGTCGACGTAGCCGAACATGTCGAGTAGCGCCTTGGCTTTGGCCAAATCGTATTCTCCTGCGCCGCTGCGGAAATTTGCGTCGTAGCCCGCCACGCCCGGAGAATAAGGCGCTTCGGCGCGAATCGCCTGGTTCTTGCGAATCACGGAAATCTCATCTTGCGTCTTGTAGGCCAGGCTGATTGCGCGGCGCAAGGCGACGCGCTCCGGAGAGTAGCCGCCGATCACCGGGTCATCCAGATTGAAATAGGCCAGGGTTACATCCAAGGCCGGCAGGGACTCGGCAACGATGCCGCGCTGCCTGAGATGAGGGGCAAGCTGATTGCCGGGCAGGCTTTGATTGGCAAACTCTTCCGGAAGACGCCACAGCAAGTCGTGCTCCTGGTTCAGGAAAGCCAGGTAGCGCGGCTGCATTTCGTCGATGACCGATACTTCCACACGCCCCACCATCGGCAGGCGCCGGCCCTTCAGTTGCGCGAGTATCGCTTGGCCGGCCGCATCGTCGGCTGCGGGCTGTGCCGCGTAATACTCCTCGCGAAAATTGGGATTGGCCACGAACACCATCTTCGACGACGGCTTCCAGCTAAACAGCATGTACGGTCCGGTGCCGACCGGATGCGCGCCGACATTGTCGCCATACGCTTCCACCACCTCGCGCGCGACCGCGCAGGAAACGCGACAGTCGGCCAGGTCGTAGATGAAGTTGTACTTCGGCTTGTCGAGCCTGATTTGCAGCGTATACCGATCCAGCGCTCGTATCGAGGCGATCGGTGTGTCGTAATCCAGTTTGCCGGCCTTGCGCGATTTCGCCAAATATTCCGTCAGCCCCGCCACTGCGCCCTCCAACTGCCCGATCATCGATGCGGAAAGTCTGGGGTCGAGTACGCGCTTGAGGGAGTAAACGTAGTCTTCGGCGACCAGCTCCCGCTTTCGGCCATGAAATGCCGGATCGTCGGCGAAATAGATACCAGGTCGTACGCGCAGGGTCAGGGTCTTCAAGTCTGCGGAAACTTCCGGCAGAGCGGACAAGGTATTGGCAATCAGCTTCGGCGGTCTCGCCAGCGGGTCGTAGCGCAACGGCGTGTCGAAGATGGCGTTGTTGACGATGATGGAATAGACGTCGGGAACGCGGTGCGGGTCAAACGAGGTTTCGGCGATTTCGAAGGCGTAGTGCAGGATCTTCGCCGGGTCGGGTTGTGCGGTGACCGTGGCGGCTGAACCCAGCCACAACAAGGCCAGCGCGATCCCGGTGCGCATATCAGTGTTCCGCCTGGTATTTTTTCTGCAAGTCGAGGTCGATGTCGACGTAGCGCCACCAGTTTTGCGATTGCATCAGCGGCCGGCGAAAGCCGATCAGCCACGGATACCAGAGATCGGTGCCGATCCGGTTGATATTGATGCGCCAGGGCGCATAGGCCACCACCAGCTTGGCCATGTGCCGATACAGCCCGGTCCGCTCCGGGCCCTCGGGCAGCTGAATGGCTTTCTCGTAGGCCGCATCGAATTCAGCCAGCTTAAAGTTACTGCGATTGCCCTTGAAGCCCTCGTTGGGACCATAGAGGCCATTCAACCAATTCTCCGCGTCGGGGACGGAGGCAGACTCGCCGAGGCTCCACATCATCAGTTTTCCGGCGTTGGCCTCCTTCAGCAAGTCGGGGAACTTCGCCTTGTGAAAGTCAATACGAAGGCCAATGTCCTCCATCGAACGGTGCCACAATTCGTCGAGCTGCTTGTCGCGGTCGATCGGCGTCGAATTGCTGTGCAGCACCAGTGGTGTACCGTCCGGCATGGTCCGATAGCCATCGGCGCCGCGCCGGTAACCGTACATGTCCAGCAGAGCGTTGGCCTTGGGCAGGCTGTATTCATTGGCGCTGGTGCGAAATGCCGGGTCATAGCCGATCACGCCGGGGCTCCATGGGGCTTGTGCCGGCCTGCCCTGCCCCTTGCGAACCACGTTGATTTCATCGTCGATCTTGTAGGCGAGCGTAATGGCCCTGCGCAAGGCCACTTTTTCCGGCGTGTAGCCACCTACGATCGGGTCGTTCATATTGAAGTACATATAGCTCAGTTCCAGCAGCGGCACTTGCGCAAACTGGATACCGCGCTTTTTCAGATCGGGTGCGAGTTGATTGTTGGGCACCATGCGATTGGCGAATTCTTCCGGCATGCGCCACAGCAAGTCGTGTTCGCCGCTCAGGAATGCCACCATACGCGGCTGGGTTTCCTCGATGATGGAAATCTCCACGCGACCCACCAGCGGCAGGCGCTTGCCTTTCATCTTGCGCAGCAATTCCTGCCCTTCCGCATCGTCTGTGGCGGGCTGCGCGTCATAGTACATTTCGCGAAATCCGGGATTGGCTTCCAGGGCGATATTCGACGAGCGCTTCCAGGATGCGACCCGGTACGGGCCGGTTCCTACCGGGTGGGCGCCTACATCATGACCATATTTTTCAACCACTTCACGGGCAACGGCGCATGCCACCCGGCAGTCGGCCAACTGGTAGTGAAAGGTGGGCTTCGGGTCGATCAATTTGATTTGAAACGTATAACGATCCAGTGTCCTCAGCCCTTCCAGCCTGGCGTCGTAGTCCAGCTTGCCCGCCTTTCTCGCTTTCGCCACGTACTCTTTGGAACCGACCAGGTAGCCTTCCACCTCCGACAGCAACGGCGCGGACAACTGCGGATCGAACAGGCGCTTGAGCGAATAGACGTAGTCTTCGGCGACGAGTTCGCGCTTCTTCCCTCCGAACGCTGCGTCGTCGGCAAAGAAAATTCCCGGCTTGACGCGAAAGGTGAAGGTGCGAGAGTCCGAAGAGATTTCCGGTAAGGTCACCAGTGTCTGCGGAATCAGTTTCACCGGTCGCGCCAAGGGATCGTACGCAAGCGGTGCCTCAAAGATCGCGCCAGCGATGATATTCGAATACAGGTCGTTATTCTTTTGCGGATCCAGCCCGGTTTCGGCGACTTCAAAAGCGTGACGCAACACCTTGTTCCTGTCGGGCTCCGCGGCGAGCGGCGTGCACAGAACCGCCAGCCACAACAGGGGCAGCACGATACGGCATCGGCTTCTCGACCAAATCATTCGGTTCCTTGCGTACTGGCGCGGCGACACTACTATAGTAAAAATCCGGGTCACTATACCGCGGTCGATCCGTGGCGGGCGTACCGCCGGAATCAATTGTTCGCGATCCGCACGCCGGGGTCATCCTGCAGCGACGCGTAGGCAGCGGCGACTTCGTCTACGCTGATGTCTTCCACATTGCGCGATGGCGCCTGCAACTGACGAAACGGAACACCCCACGGCCGCCAAAGCTTGGCGTCGGAATCGCCGAACAGGCAGACGATCGGTTTACCGAGCCCGGCGGCGATATGCATGGCGCCACCATCAGCGCAAATAAACAGTCGGCACGCCTCGATACCCTCAACCAGTTTTTCCAGGGTATGGGTCGGTACCGGCTGCATGGGAACATCCGCCGCCAGCGCCATCACCTGCCCGGCCTTGCGGTCGTCGCCGGGATGCTTCGCGTCGTCCTCGGCCCCCGGCGACCAGAACAATCGAATGTGCGCACCGTGCCGCGTACACAAGGTGCGAGCCAATTCGGCAAAGCGCTCAGCCGGCCAGCGTTGCGACGGCAGGCGTGCGCTGATATGCAGGCCAACCGGTGCATCCGGGCCGGACGCGGCTGGCGCCGCTGCGCGGCTATGGATTTTCAGCGGCGGTGGCGGTCCGACTATCTGCCAGGCCGCCGCCAGCCGAAAAATCACTTCGACGATACTTTCGCCGCCGCCCGCTGCAGCGGAAAAAGCCTGGTCCAGGCCCCGCGCAAGTCCGTCCGGCGCGGCAAAACCGAGAATGCGGCTGCCGGCACGCCCGCCTCGCAGCCAGCGCGCCAGGCGCACGTTGCGCGCCACATAGGTTGGATCGGCCAGGACAATATCGTCGAAGCCGGCGTTTCGCAACTGCAGCAGCAATCCGATGCGGTCCCAATGTGCGCGACCCGCTGCCAGCGGCGAACCGGCGTGCTTGCCCTTGGTATACGAATAGACCGCATTCAGGTCCGCGTGCCCGGCCAGGATCGGCGCATTGTAGGAATTGGCGAGCACGGCCAGAAAGGCGTCGGGAAAACGCTCGCGCAGCGCCGTAATCAACGGCGTCGTGCAGACCAGGTCGCCGATATTTTCACGGCGCAGGATCAGGATGCGGCGGCTCATGCTTCGATGGCGTGGAACGGGCGAGGCCGAGCAACATGCCGGTGATCGCCCAGAACAGCAGTGCGTTGTGACGATTGAAAAAATCGTCGGTCATATTGCGCAAAAATACACCCGCCACCAGCAGCAGGCCGCACAGCCCGACGACTTCCAGCGGACCGCCCCGATTGCGAATGCCGGCAAAGGTCCAGACCAGGCTCGCCATCAGCGCAAGCATCGTGATTGCGCCGATAACACCCATCTGCAAGGTGTAGTTCAACAAGAGATTGTGCGCATGGCCATAGCGATCGGCGATCGACGGATCCGCCATCCGCTGCATCAGGCGCTCGCGTAACGCGCTGATGCCGAAGCCGATCCCGGTGCGGTATTCGTTTTCCGCGACGGCGAACGACTGACTCAAGATCTGCCCGCGCGGATCGTTCTCGACCTTGGCAAGCACCTGGTTTTCGAAGCGGTGCTGCACCGAACTGAAACCGAGCGCGACAAAAATCCCGATCCCGGCAAAAATCGTCCTCGCAACGCGGATCGGCCTGGCGCGCGGCGTATGCGGCGGCAGCATCGTGCCGGCGGCGTAGATCGACAGCATGGCGGCAAAGCAGACCCACACGGTTCGGTTCATCGTGAAATAGGCGCACACCAGCAGGAACGAGAGCGCCACCCACATCGCCCAGCGCACCCGCCGATTCGTCTCCGCCTCCAGCATCACCATCGGCGCGAGCGCGGCTAGAGCGATCAGCCAGGTCGCAAGGCTTCCGACCCCGCCATACCACGGTTGCCGCATCGACTCCATGGCGTCGGTTGGATCGTTAAGCAGGAACAGTGTCAACAGCACCAGTCCTGTCGACAGCGGCCACAACCAATGGATGAAATCCCTGCGGTCCCTGGTCAAGGCGTAATACACCGGCAGCGCCAACACCGGGGTCAGCACGTCGCGCTTCCACTCGCCGGTAGTAGCAGGTGCAAACAACTGGCTCCAGAGTAGTGTCGATACTACCCACCAGCCGGTCACCGCTAACACCAGCGGACGGTCAGGCAGCAGGCCGGAGGCGCTGCGACGCAAGAGGCCCTGCAGGACAATGGCAAACGCCGCCAGCAGCAACAGACCGCCGCGCCAGCCGGCGCTGGCGTGAAACGGTGCCACCAGCAGACAAAGGCCCGCGCAGGCGCGTGCGAAGCCGATCAGCGTGCGCGGCAAGGCTGGCACGTTCGGGACGTTGAAACGGAGGAAATATCGGGGTGCAGGTTGCTGATCACGGTTGAATTCGCGTCGGCGCGGAAATGTTGGGATAAACTGCACGCACCATTGCTCTAGAGGATACAGAATCGTGGGTTTCCTATCAAACAAAAAAATCCTGGTGACAGGCCTGTTGTCCAACCGTTCGATCGCCTATGGCATCGCCAAAGCGCTCAAGCGCGAGGGTGCTGATCTGGCATTCACGTATGCGGGCGACAGTATTCGCGAACGCGTCGAAAAGCTGGCGCCCGATTTCGACGGCAAAATCATTTTGCCTTGCGATGTATCCAGCGACGAGCAGATCGTCAATTGCTTTGCGGAACTCGGCAAGCATTGGGACGGACTCGACGGCTTCGTTCACGCCATCGCGTTTGCGCCGCGCGAGGCGATCTCCGGCGATTTCCTGGAAGGCTTGTCGCGCGAGAGTTTTCGCATTGCCCACGACATCTCCAGCTACAGCTATGCCGCCATGGCCAAGGCGGCTTTGCCGATGATGGCCGGCCGAAGCGGCGCCATACTGACCTTGTCCTATCTGGGCGCCGCGCGCGCCGTGCCCAACTACAACACCATGGGGCCGGCCAAGGCGAGCCTGGAGGCGGTCACCCGCTATCTGGCGGCAAGCCTCGGCCCGAAGGGCATTCGGGCCAATGCCATATCCGCCGGACCGATCAAGACGCTGGCGGCGGCGGGTATCGCTAATTTCGGCAAGATGCTGCACGCATTCGCCGAGACGGCGCCCCTGCGCCGCAACGTGACCGCCGATGAAGTCGGCAATGCGGCTGCTTTCCTGCTCAGCGATCTCGCCAGCGGCATCACCGGCGAAGTGACCTATGTCGATTGTGGATTTTCCAACGTCGCCGCCAACCTCGCCGAATAAGTGAAGATTCCCGCCACCGTGGAGGACATTTGAAGGATTTTTCAGGAAAAGTGGCGGTCATCACCGGAGCCGCATCGGGCTTTGGCCGCGAATTCGCCAACCTGGCGGCGAGTCTGCGCATGAAGCTGGTGCTGGCCGACATCCAGGAAAAGGATCTGGCGGAAACGGTCGCGGCACTGCAAGCAGGCGGCGCGGAAGTGGTTTCGCAGCGCTGCGATGTCAGCAAGGGCGCCGACGTGGAAGCGCTTGCCGAATTGGCCGGTCGTCGCTTCGGCGGGACCCACCTGCTCTTCAACAACGCAGGCGTCGGCTCCGGCGGTCTGGTCTGGGAAAACACCGTCAAGGACTGGGAATGGGTGCTGGGCGTCAACCTGTGGGGCGTCATCCACGGCGTGCGCGTATTCACTCCCCTGATGCTGGAACAATCGCGTCGCGAGCCGGGTTACCGTGGCCATATCGTCAATACCGCGTCGATGGCGGGCTTGCTGAGCCCGCAGCTGATGGGTGCCTACAATGTCTCCAAGCACGCCGTGGTGGCGCTCAGCGAGACCCTGTATCACGATCTGCACGCGGTAGAGGCGCCGATCGGCTGCTCGGTGCTGTGCCCGGCCTTCGTGCCGACCGGCATCAGCACCTCGCACCGCAACCGGCCCGGCGAATTGCAAAACGACTCGGCGCCGACCGACTCGATGCGCATGGCGCAGTCGATGACGCAAAAGGCCGTCAGTTCCGGAAAGCTCTCGGCGGCCGATGTCGCGCGGATCACATTCGATGCGGTACGCGACGACCGCTTCTACATCCTGACCCATCCCAAGATCATGGCTACGGTCAATATGCGTCTGGAAGACATCGCCAAATTGCAGAATCCGCGCGACCCATTTTCCCTGAAAGAGGAAAACCGTCCTAATCTGAAACCGGCATAGGACCGGCGGGCGGCGAGCCCTCAGGGAATCAGGGCTGCACCACCGTATATCCCGGTGGCGCCATTCCGGCATTGGCGATGATTTCGGGGTTGGCGCCATTTGCGCCCATCAACCATACCGTTAGCGTTCCATCCGGTTGCTTCCAGACGATATCGACGCGCCCGTCGCCGTCAAAATCACCGGACGCATAAAACTGCCAGGCCGGGTCCACCGCCGGCAAGGGAATCGTCGTAGCCGCGATCTGCAGGTTTGATGGCGTACAGGACGCGTTGGGATCGTCCGGATTCGCGGTGGGTGCGGGCAGCGTCAGCGCCGTTGCATCCAGCGTGAGCAATTGTGGAGCGCCGGTAGCGGAATTGCGATACAAGATTTCCGCCAGCCCTCTACCGGTAAAGTCGGCCAGTTTCAACACCTGCGATCCTGCCGGCAGGGTGCCCGCGGAGAGATTTGCGCAGGTGCGTGAAGGCGTAGCCATCAACACGCGAACGTCGTTGGCCGGGCTGACATAAACCATATCGGCAGCATAGTCGCCATTGATGTCGGCCGCGCCCAGCAGCGTCCAGCTCAGCGGCGCACCGCCGCGCTTGCGCACCTGCTCCACCGCGGACCCCCTCATAAACCAGATGTAAGAGACTCCGGTATCGTTGGGAACGCCGTCGTCGCCGGTGAAGCGAAATGCCATGTCCGTGCGACCGTCACCATCCAAATCCGCCACCGCTTCCACGATCCAGGGCAGCTTGACGGTACGCACCAGCTGGGGCGCGCTGTTGGCAAAATCGGGGCGCATGACCACGTCGCCGGACTCCCCTTGCACGATGTCCTGGGCCGCCAGATCGGAAATGCCATTACCCTCGAAATCGCCGACGGCGATATCGCGAAAGCCCGTCGGGAACGCAATCGAAGGGGTGAATTGAAATTGGCGGTCCACCAAACGCCCGATTTGATGGGCAAGACCCAGCGTGCCGTTGCTTCCCAGCAGAATCTGACCGCGGTTGTTGCCGTCGATATCGATGCCGCCGCGCTGCGAGAGTGGTACAGCGCGTATCGCCTGCGTCGGTACATGCCTGTCCGTCGTGCTGTTGTCGCCGATCTGACCACTACCGTTGAAACCCCAGCACTGCACCCCTCCATTCACGACGGCGCAAGTGTGAGTGGAGCCCGCCGCCACGGCGGTCATGCCGCTTTGTGCGGCGACGGCTTGTACCGGTACGCGGCTATTGGCGGTACCGTCGTTGCCGAACTGGCCCCTGCTGTTCAATCCCCAGCACTGCACGCCGCCGCTCACCACCGCGCAGCTATGATGGTCCCCCGCCGCTACAGACAACACATTGCTGCCAGGCGCGATGATCTGCACCGGCGCCAGTGCATTCGCGGTGCTGTTATTGCCCACCTGGCCTTGGTCGTTCAGCCCCCAGCAACGTACGCCGCCGCCAATGACCACACAGGTTTGTTCGAATCCGGATGAAACGTCCGTCACGTTGCTGCCGGCGGCAATAGTCTGAATGGGTACATGACTGTCGTTGGTGCTGTTGTTGCCGAGTTGGCCGGAACCGTTGTATCCCCAGCATTGCACGCCCCCGCTTACCACAGCGCAGGTTTGATACAGTCCACCCGTTACCTGCGTCGCATGGCTGCCTGCCGGAATGGCTTGTACCGGTACCGTACTGTTGACCGTGCTGTTGTCGCCGAGTTGGCCGTCGAGGTTATTTCCCCAGCACTTCACTCCTCCATTGATCACGGCGCAGGTGTGAACGTCGCTGGCCCATATGGCGGTTGCGCCACCGCCCGCGGCAACGATGGGTACCGGCACATGGCTTTCCGCAGTGCTGTTATTGCCGAGCTGGCCATTGAAATTGGCGCCCCAGCACTGCACGCCGCCATCAACTACCGCGCAAGTATGGCTAAAGCCCGCGGATACCGCCGTCACTCTGCTGCCTGCGGCAATCGCCTGAACCGGGACATGGCTGTCGACAGTGCTGTTGTTACCGAGTTGTCCGCTACGGTTGTCGCCCCAGCACCGCACCCCTCCGCTCATCAGTGCGCAGGAATGATTTCCTCGCGCCGATACGGCGGGTCCCCCAGGGATTTGCGCGTCCGAAAATGAAACAGCAAGACTGCCGATCAAAGCCGTCATCAGGGCGGCCAAGGAATGAGTCATTTTCTTCACCAACAACCTCCAAAGTGTAGCTGAATACAGCTTTTCGGCACAGAAAGGAGCCAAAACAGGCTTCCGCAAAAACTCGCGTTTCCGTCTCGCAACCAATTGTTTCAATTGAGAATTATGGCGCCTACCTAGGGTAATAATATAGTATTACCCGGCGGCATTGCCATAGTGTGACTTGTCTTATGCATGACGGAAATAAAAACGCCCCGCAAGCGGGGCGTTGTCGAGGGCATTGATCGCTCCGCCTACTGGGCCTTCTTCTCCAGCGCGTCCTTGGCGATGCTGACGTCGGTGTGCGAGCGCAATTCCAGCAATGACGATTGCAGTTGCTGTTGCGACTGCGACTGCAGGATCCGCGTGCGGGCATTTTGCAGCTTGGCTTGGTCCGTAACCGCGGGTTCGTTGACTTTGGCCACTTGCACCAGCACATAGCCGCCCGCCGGCGATTCGCTGCCGACGTAGGCCGGCAAGGCCTTGGTGGCGGCCTTCATGGCGGTATCAACCACGTTCGGGGCTAGACCGCCGGGGCTGGCGCGGCTGACGGCCAGCAAGGCGGGGAATTTGACGGTGTCGGTTTTGCCGGCCTGCAGTTCCTTGAGTTTGGCCTCGCCGTCCTTGCGAGCGAGTTTGCCGGCCTCTTCACGGGTCAGGCGGGCGATGATGGCCGCTTCCACTTCCGCGTAAGGCCGCACCACCGAAGGCTTGGTCTCCAGCACCCTGGCGACGACCAGGTCGCTGGGCGCCACTTCGATCGCCTCGCTATTGCGCTTGTTCTTGAGGACTTCATCGGCGAACAGCGCCGCGACCAGTTTGGGCTGCGTAAATGGGGGCGCAGCGCCCATTCCCTTGCTGATCCAGGTGCTTTGCCTGACGGGCAACTTGACCGTGTCCGATGCCGCTTTCAGGCTGGTCGATTGCTCGTAGGCGACGGTGCTGAACTTCTCGGCCAGCTCGGCGAACGATTTGGCGGCCTTCTGTTTCTTGAGTTCGCCCTCGATTTCCGGCGTGGCTTCTGCCAGGGTCTTACCCTTCTCGGGGCGGACGTCGTCGATTTTGATCAGGTGATAGCCGTACTCGGACAGCACCGGTCCGACGATTTCACCCTTTTTGCCCTGGAAGGCCGCGTCCTTGAAGGGCTGCACCAGCCCGCTGTCGCGACGGATATAGCCGAGGTCGCCGCCACTTGGCGCCGAGCCGGGGTCCTTGGAGTGCTTCTTGGCGAGGTCGCTGAAGCTCTTCGGATTGCCTTTTGCCAACAGCAATAGCGCTTGCGCCTTTTCCTTGGCGGCTTTCTTGTCTGCGTCTTTTGCATCGCGGGCCAGGTCGATTAGTATGTGACTGACCTTGCGCTCTTCCTTTTGCACGTAGCGGGCGCTGTTGGTTTCAAAATAGGCCTTG